>CAZHZT010000027.1:0-53453 GCA_964537285.1 uncultured Saprospiraceae bacterium
TGAGGAAAAAAGGACAAGTAAAATGGGTAGGGTATTATTTTCCTGATCCCTTACTCCTTCTTTGACAAATTGTGTGGAACTTCGAAATGATACCCCTTGAATGCCCTTGTGGTTGAAAGGGTTATCATTTTGAAGTTCCATTTTCCACAATTTATGTCAAAGAACTATCTTACTTAGGTTTAAGCTTCTTAATTCCAATACGGCTGAAATAATTTGATTCCGCTCTACTTCAGCATTCTCGCTTAAAATAGTTTTCTTCATGATTTGGCGCCTCAACTCAGTCCATCTGCTCATTACCCCGATTGTGGTATCAAGAAGATCATCGGGAGCGATTTCCAGCAATAATTCGATCGCTTCCTGTAATCGATTCTTAGCGACCAAGGCTTTTACAGTGTCTAAGACTTCCACTTTATCCCGCTCTGGTACTCTCTTCTTCTTTCTTTTTCCAATCCTATCCTCAAAGCCCGCCCGACCTAAAAGAGAATTAAACCCCTCAAAATCAATCCATCTTCCGTCTATCGTCTCAATTTGAGGATTCTGAGGAGGATGATTTTTTAAGGATGCAGATTTTACAAAATCTTTTCCATTCAAGGATATTTCAATAGCAGGGTTCCGTCTATTAATATCCTCAAATGCAGTAAATATCTCCGCTATCAGATGAGGTGCTGCTTCTTCTGTATGTACTCTGATTTCCTGGCCGTTGGTGCATTCTATTCTAAAAAAAATACGTTCTTTTTTAAATAAAATACCATCGTGCCAAAAGGTATCTTTGGAAAAGTTGCCATAACGGCAAATAAAGCGCGTCATCACGCTGCGTGGCAGAAAATTAGGATATCGAATGGTGAATAAATGCTCTTTACATTCTTCATAAATACTCCAAAAGGCTTTATTACTTTTAGCTGGCTTATCCTTAGGCAAATATTGAGGTGCTACAAAAAGATTTTCCAAGCCCTGTACCTCAAAAATAAGCTCAAACCGCTTCATCAGGGCAATCAGCTGCCCCGCAGTTAGTGGTGTTTCCAACTGAATGTCTTTCAAAACGGCTTCAACATGATCCCGGTCAAAAGCTCCCTCATTCTCAATCACCTTATAATCCAATACCTTATAGATGATATCAGTAATTTTTGGCGGGTTGATGAAAACAGTTTCCTCCAATTCTGGTATTTCGGCATAATGAAGTAGTACGCCAATTTCGTGAAGATAATGCGTTAAGGTATCTAAAACAGAGAGGCTTCCTCCCTCTTCTGCTTTGTTGATGCCGGGCCGAATTTCTTCGCAAAGCCCCACATAAGCTTCTTTAGAAAGTAAAAGGCTTCTTTTCCCCCGTTCCCTGATCGCCTTTTTTATTTCCAGCCATTTTGTGCTGATCTCGTAAGAAGCTTTCACTTTTTCCAATGTTTGAAACAACCGAAGCTCAAACATTTTATACTGTAAATCAAATAATTCCTGCTTTTCAAAAGCGCCTTTTACACTTATAGCCAACACATTAGCTGCCTGCAAGGCAAATTTCTCCCGATGTACGCTAGACACTTCAATGATCTGCGTATTCGGAATATCCATTTTGGTTTGAATCAGGATCGTTGCCTCCGGCAATTGTTTTTGAGAAAAATATTGAATGCTTTCCAGCCAATAAGAGTATGGGAAATGCTGTAAAGGTATTTTTGTCTCCTTCAATTCTTCTTTCAGGTACAACTTGATAAAAGTGAGTTCCTCCCCCTGAAAATTCGTCGCTTCTTCAAAAAGTACAAGCGTAACGGCATTATTGGAAAGAAATAAACGATGCGTAGCATGATAAAATTCTTGCCCGCCAAAATCCCAGATACTCACGGTATAATCTCGCCCTTCAGGTTTCCAAAGAATATTATTAATGCCGTGCGTAGACGGTAAGGTTGTTTTAAATTCTTTATCCATCAGGTATTCTACCAGTGTCGTCTTCCCGGAGGTACTATTTCCGAGCAGCACCAGCTTCACTTCATCATTGGCGATGGTCTCATCCGCCTGCAAAGAGCGCAGGTAATTGCGAACATTGACCAAAGAGTTTTCCTTCTCGTTATCTGAAAAGGCCTCTACAGGGAGTTGAGATAAAGGGTTGCCATTCAGATACAATATTTTCAAGTTCTCAAATTCAAGAAAATTCTCCGGCAAAGCTTCGAGTTTGTTTCGTTCTAATTGCATAAGATGCAATCGCCTGGGAACCGATAGGAAGCGAAGTGATTTCAGTTGATTCTCATTGAGATAGAGATATTTCAGGTTCTCAGCATCGAGCGCCAGCTCTTCTAATTCATTACGGGTACCATCCAGGTACTTTAACCTTGGCATAGCCCCGCCAAAACTCAATTTTTTCAATTTATTCCGACTGACATCCAGCCATTCCAGCGATTCAAAAGAGCCGGGCAAATGTAGCTCCGCCACTTCCCCATTGCTGATATCAAAATGCGTGAGTTCTGTAAGCGGAACTTCAATGATGAGCTTTCGAAGCTTGCGACTATCGCTGAGATTAAGATATTGCAGCTTACTCAATTCTTTAGGAAGATGGATTTCTTTGAGGTTACTTTCGCAAAAAGCAAGCCCGATGATCTCTCCTTCTTCGTTGCAGCAATAGCTATGTTTGGAAGAAAAGCGGCGAATTCCGATGATATCTTCTCGTTCTTGAAAAAACTTCTTTTCACCAAATATATCTTGAAGCAGTTGCCTGACAGCGTGCATGTTGTTTGGGTTTTATTTTTGGATGTATTCTAAAGTATATAACTTAAGTAAACGTTCCGGCTACTTCTCTCAGAGGCAGCACAATCGCTGCAACGGGTAAAACACGAAGCAAATGCTGAATAGCCTCGAAATCCTTTTTTCGTTCAAGATACATAAATATCGTTTTCAATGTTTCCCACTATAATCATCCTTGAAAATTAGTAAAAAAAATTCTAATTTTCAAGGATAATCTCCTGTACAGCTCTACAAAAAGAAATTTAGATCCGTGCTTAAAAGCCATAGAACTCATCGTTTGGAAGAGCAAGGCAGAGAAATTACAACCTGCTAAATCCCGGCATCCAATTTACAGCCTTCGATTTTTCTCATCCAAAAAAACAGCGCCTAAGTCTATATTTTTCCTTATTATCCCCTATTTTTATACCATTTACAAAAATACTCAACACAACAATATGAAAAAGACCTTATTCTTTCTTCTTCTTATGGGCCTGCTCGCCCCACTTTCCGCTCAAAAAGAAATTACTGTGGAAGATATCTGGCAGCAGTATCGCTTTTATCCTAAATCCGTTCCAGGGTTTAATTTCCTTAAAGATGGCAAGCATTATACCCGCAAAGAGGGTAATGTGGTGAAAAAATACGACCTGACCACCGGCGAATTTGTAGAGGACCTCTTCGATGCAGAATCCATCAAAGGAAATATGGATTTCAATGGCCAAATGAATAGCTATTCCTTTAGCGACGATGAAAGCAAAATGCTCATCAAAACAGAATCAGAATCCATTTATCGCTATTCTACGCGTGGTAATTTCTTCGTGTATGACCGTAGTTCCGGTGAACTGACTACAGTCTCTACCGGTGGTAAACAGATGTACGCTACTATTTCGCCAAAAGCAGATAAAGTAGCCTTTGTCCGGGATAATAACCTTTATTACAAAGACTTAAAAACAAATCAAGAAAAGCGACTCACCTCAGATGGTGCCTTCAATAGCATTATCAATGGAGCTACGGATTGGGTATACGAGGAAGAATTTGCCCTGGTAAGAGCTTTCCAGTGGTCTCCGGATGGGAATAAAATTGCCTTCCTGAGATCGGATGAGAGCGAAGTAGAAGAATTTACAATGACCAATTATAATGATGATGCTTATCCGGAATATGTAAAGTTTAAATACCCCAAAGTAGGTGAGAAAAACTCCGTTGTAACTGTTCACATTTTTGATCTTGAAAAAAATCGCTTGATGCAGGTGCAAACAGGCCAGGAAAAAGATATTTACTTCCCTCGTATTTTCTGGACAAAAGATCCTAATAAACTCTGTGTTTTCAGAATGAATCGCCACCAAAATGAACTGGAGCTCCTTTTGGCAGATGCCGATAATGGTCGCACCTCCACTCTTCTAAAAGAAACGAATGAATATTACATCGACATTACAGACGACCTCACGTTCCTGGAAGACGGACAGCATTTTATCTGGACCAGCGAAAAGAGCGGCTACAACCATATCTACCTTTATGACATGGATGGTAAGGAAAAAGTACAACTGACCAAAGGCAATTATGATGTAACCGGCTTCTATGGAGTAGATGAGGAGAATGGACTGGTTTTTTATCAGGCTGCTGAGAATACGCCGCTCCGCCGTCACATCTACTCAGTAGATTTGAAAGGTAAGAAGAAAAACCAATTGACCAGAAGAGCAGGCACAAACAATGCTCAGTTCAGCAGTACTTTTGATTATTATGTATTGACGTATTCTAATGCCAATGAAGCTTCAAGCTACATTGTTTATGACCGAAAGGGAAAGGAAGTGCGCGTTATTGAAAACAATAGTCAAATGAAAGCCCTTCAAAATGAGTACAACTGGCAAACTGTTGAATTCTTCAATTTTAACACTAGCGAGGACATTGAACTTAATGGATGGATGATCAAACCTCCTAATTTTGATGAAAGCAAACAATATCCTGTTTTCATGTTCGTATATGGTGGGCCTGGCAGCCAAACGGTAAAAGATAGCTGGGATGCTCTTAACCGTTGGTGGTTCCAAATGCTGGCACAAAAAGGTTACATTGTTGTTAGTGTAGATAATCGAGGCACTGGTGCCCGTGGTCAAGAGTTCAAGAAAATGACTTATCTCCAGCTTGGAAAACACGAAACCATCGACCAAACAGAAGCAGCAAAGTATTTGGCGAATCAACCCTATGTCGATGGTTCGCGAATAGGCATTTTTGGATGGAGTTATGGAGGTTACATGTCTTCTCTTTGCATCTTAAAAAGCAATGATATCTTTAAAGCAGCAATTGCGGTTGCCCCGGTAACCAATTGGAAGTGGTATGATACGATTTATACTGAAAGATACATGCGTACAGATGATGAAAATCCGGAAGGCTACAAAGATAATTCTCCAGTCTATTTTGCAGATCGGCTAAAAGGGAACTACCTGCTCGTTCACGGCATGGCCGATGATAATGTGCATTTTCAAAATACCGCCGAAATGGCCAATGCATTAATCCAGGCCAACAAACAATTTGATACTTATTTCTACCCCAACCGCAACCACGGTATTTATGGAGGCAATACGCGCCTTCATTTGTATAATAAAATGACGGATTTTATTCTAAATAAACTGTAATAGAGTTTCGATCGTCTAGGAGGTTTAGATAGTTGAAATAGCTCAACTATCCAACCCTCCTAAACGATCCAGCGATTCTCGCTTTGGAGATCCAAAAGAAAATTTACGCCGCTTCGCGACGGTATTTTCTTATGAGGTGATCCGCCGGGCAATTTTGCTTCGCAAAATTGCCCGGCGGATCACCTCATAAAAGAGTTCTGCGCCGAAGGCGCATTTATTTTCCAAAGCGAGAATTGCTGTAACCAATCTAAACCTATTAAACCCTTTTCTTATGTTTATCACATCCACAGACTTTGTTCCTGGCAAAGAAATTGTTGAAGTAATTGATATAGCCAGAGGAAGTACAGTAAGAGCTCGTAACCTTGGCCGGGATCTTTTTGCGGGCTTAAAAAATATTGTTGGTGGCGAGATTCGGGAGTATACCCGCTTAATGGCCGATGCCCGCGAACAAGCCATCGATAGAATGATTGCTGATGCAGAACATCTTGAAGCAGACGCCATTATCAATGTGCGTTTTACGACGGCTATGGTTATGCAGGGATGCTCTGAGATCCTTGCTTATGGCACAGCAGTAAAGTTGAAATAAAGTAATGCGGAACTTCTTGAAGCCTTTTTAGGTTTAAAAAGCTGAAAGCGCTTATAAGTTGAGAGGTATTTTGTATATCCTTTTCAACTGTCTAAGCACTCTGGAACCTAAATAACAGCCAAAAAAATGAATTTTAAAAAAGATATAGAAATTGTAAATAAACGTGCTGAGTACGAATACTTCTTCAATGCTCAGTTTGAGGCGGGGATAAAGCTTACCGGCACAGAAATAAAGTCCATTCGCTTAGGGAATGCCAACCTAAGTGACTCCTACTGTCTATTCCAAAATGGAGAACTTTACGTAAAAAGTATGTTCATTGCCGAATACAAATTCGGCAACTACAATAATCACGAAACACGCCGCGATCGCAAGCTCCTTCTAAAAAAGCCTGAACTCCGGAAACTGGAGCGACGGGTCAAGGAAAGAGGCTATACAATTGTTCCCTACCGCTTATTTATCAATGAAAGAGGATATGCCAAGCTGGAAATCATCCTTGCTTCAGGTAAAAAATCCTTCAACAAGAAAGAATCTATTCGAGAAAAGGATCTTAAGCGCGAAATGGATCGTTCTCGCAAGCTAAATTACTAAACCCATTGCATGGATCAACAACACCTTATTGAAAAAACAAAAGAATTGGTTGCCAGAGACCTAGAACTGGAAGAAACGACCGAACCTCTGGATGAAGAAAAATTACTTCAATTAATTGCTGATCGGGTAGCATATCTGATAGAACATAATATCGAGCTAGTATTCAGCTCCTTATACAGGCTGGATGTCGATGAACGTAAAGTAGAAAAAGCACTTATGCCAGGCAATCCTATCCCGGCCAATGTTGCCCTAGCAACCTTAATTCTGGAAAGGCAAAAAAAAAGAGTAAAAACCAAGTCGGAGTATAAACAGGAAGACCTAACGGATTGGGAGTGGTAAAACTTCTATTGAAGTTCAAGGAACTATTCCCTTTACCGCTGTCCGTTCTCCGTTTACCGCACTCCGATAACAGATAATTAATAAAAAAAGGGAGCGGCAATTGCCGCTCCCTTTTTTTATTAATTATCTGTTATCGGAGTATTACTTGCATCTTTGAAGCCGTCGTCTTCTTCTGTAGCGGCACTCACTTCAGACTTGTCGGAAATACCATTGGGAATAGATTTCTTTTCCTCAAAGGGACGAGGGCCGATAAGTTTTTCCACATCGGATTTCAGGATCACCTCTTTATCCAGCAACTCGTGAGCGAGTTTTTCCAGTGCCTCCCGATGATTGGTCAGTAGTTGTTTAGCACGATCGTATTGAGAATCAATTAAATTGCGAACTTCATCATCAATCAGCTTAGCCGTCTCGTCGGAATAAGGTTTCTGAAATTGATCCTGAGACATGCCGTAGAAGGAAACATTTCCTACTTTAGTATTCATTCCATAAACGCTGACCATTCCATAGGCAGTACGGGTAACACGATCCAGATCGTTTTGCGCACCTGTTGAAATTTTATCAAAAACGATGCTTTCAGCAGCGCGGCCACCAAGGGTCATGCACATACGGTCAAGCAATTGTTCCGTACGCGTGATGTATTCTTCCTTAGGCAAATATTGTGCGAAGCCCAATGTCCCGATCCCGCGAGGTACAATCGTTACCTTAACTAGAGGAGAAGCATGCTCAAGGAACCAGCCACAAATAGCATGGCCAGCCTCGTGATAAGCAATAATTTCCTTCTCTTCAGGAGAAATAATTTTATTGCGCTTCTCTAATCCACCGATAACACGATCAAGAGCGTAATTGAAATCATCCATATCGACGGCCTGTTTGCCGCGGCGGGCCGCAATAAGGGCAGCTTCATTACACACATTGGAGATATCTGCCCCGGCGAAACCCGGCGTCATTTCAGCTAAAATTTCAGGGTTGATATCCGCTGCGGTTTTGATATTTTTAAGGTGAACTTTAAAAATCGCTTCACGCCCTTTCAAATCAGGCAGATCAATGCCGATTTGACGATCAAAACGTCCAGGCCGAAGCAAAGCATTATCCAAAACATCCGGGCGGTTGGTAGCAGCCATCAGGATAACCCCTTTGTCAGTGCTAAATCCATCCATTTCAACCAGAAGCTGATTCAAAGTATTTTCACGCTCATCATTTCCGCCCTGAATAGCGCTTCTTCCCCTTGCGCGACCAATTGCATCAATCTCATCAATAAAAACAATACAAGGTGCTTTTTCACGAGCCTGCTTAAACAAATCGCGAACTCTTGAAGCACCTACTCCTACGAACATTTCCACAAAGTCAGAACCCGAGATCGAAAAGAATGGTACATTTGCTTCGCCGGCAACCGCTTTAGCCAAAAGTGTTTTACCTGTACCCGGAGGGCCAACTAAAAGCACACCTTTCGGGATTTTCCCGCCTAATGCCGTATATTTCTTAGGATTTTTTAAAAAATCCACCACTTCCATTACTTCTTCTTTTGCCTCATCCAGACCAGCAACATCTTCGAAAGTAACGCTTACTTTGCCTTTGCTATCGAAAAGGGTTGCCTTTGATTTTCCAATGTTAAATATTTGGGCTCCGGGGCCGGCGGCGCCTCCGCTAACCCTGCGCATTATAAATAACCAGATCGCCACGAGTATCAGAATTGGAATTATCCAACTCAGTAGTTCTCCAATAATATTCGTTTCTCTTTTATAGATTGCCTGTATTGGACTTTCAGTTTCATCGAACTTAAGATCCTCTTGCAGGTCTGCTAATTTTTTATCAAAACTTTCGACAGAACCAATGTTAATCGTAAAGTGGGCCCCTCCCTTATTTCCCCACGGGCTGGTAGAAGCGTTATCATATTTACTTAAGGCCGCATCTTTCAGATAAATCCTGGCCTCTACCTTATTTATGACTTCGATGCGTTTTACATCTTTGTTTTTGATCATCTGATCAAACTTATTCCAGGAGAATTCACTAGTCTGGCTACTGAAATCCTGGTTAGAAAAGACCACCATGCTCAGCAGCACCATAGCTATGATTCCATAAATCCAATAAGGATTGAATTTATTTCCGTTAGGTTGATTTCGATTATTGTTATTTTCCATTACCTCTTTTTACCCATTTAAAATTCAAAAAATCGTACAAAAATAGTAAAGTATAGATATATGTGTCTCTAGTCGCTTTGACAAGATTTAACTTATAACGCAAAATGGGTAAAAACGTTAACCGCTTTTCGACAATATTGCACATAAAATACACGAAAGTAATATTTAAACCGTATAAGTATTCAAAAGGTTGAAGAATACATTTTCAGAGTAGTCGATTGCATTGATTCGGAATTCTTTTATTCCGCGCAATTTATTGTCAAAGAATTGAGATACTTTGACATTAATTTAAAAGAACGAACTATGAACATGAGTCACTCCTTAACTTTAAAAAACTTCATGCTGTCACAGTGAAAAAAAGTTGCTATAAATCAATGCTTTAGGACCTGCCTTATTCAATTTAGCTTTTTGAAAGGCTGGTAGCCGTTAAAAAATGAATACTGTTTGAGCCGACCTTAGGAGGCGAGTTTATTCATTTTAGGCTGCTAGCCTTTCAAAAAGCGTTAAGAATTGAATACAAACTTGATTTTTTGCTACTTTTTTATCAAGAAAAAAGTAGATAGAACCTTGATTAACAACTTCTTGTAAAGCTTTTTTCTCAAACATGAGTCATCCCGAAAATTCGGGATGACTCATGTTTGGATATATATCCTCAACCTTTGATGCAGATTATAGACTTTGATACTCAGTGAAGGTGGCATCGCTCCACAACTCTTCGAGAGCATAAAAATTTCTCGTTTCAGGATAAAAGACATGCACCACGGTAGTAAAATAATCAAGAAGGATCCAATGAGAGTTTTGTTGCCCTTCGATATGAAAAGGTAACGTATGGACCTCTTGTTTCAACCGTTTATGAATATTATCTGAAATGGCCTTTACCTGTGTGTTGGAGTCACCTTCGCAAATGATGAAGAAATCTGTGGGAGAGTCGTCCAGGTGCCGGAGATCCAGCTTAAGAATATTTTTTCCCTTAATGTCCTGAATACTTTCGATGATCAGGTCGTTTAGCATTTCTTCCGGAGAAGAAGCTGTTTGAAAATTTACGCTTTGATGTTGTGTATTCAAATCTGGGATTCCTTAATTTTAGGTTTGATTTAAAACAATAAAATCCTTACGAATATAAAAATACTAAAAAATTGCTTAACTCAGTTAAAAAAACGCTTTTTATTGGGAAAGTGTTCCATTATTTGGACATAATTGACTCTACCAACACATTTGCTATTGATTTAACAAAAACCGGGCCGCCTGAAGGTACTGTCATTTGGGCAGATTATCAATCTGCCGGAAAAGGGCAGGGAACCAACAATTGGCATAGCTCTGCGGGGAAAAACATCACGATGAGTGTTATCTTATTGCCTGCATTTTTGTCAGCTCAGCAACATTTTCTTTTCAACCAATGTATTTCGCTCGGCATTCATGACTTTTTACAAAAATATTTTAAGAACAGTTCCATAAAGTGGCCCAATGATCTTTATATCGGGAATAAAAAGATTGGAGGCATTCTTATTCAAAATAGTTTACAAGGAAAGCTTTTTAAAAATGCAGTGGTGGGTATTGGTTTGAATGTAAATGAAACCGATTTTCCGGAAGAAGTTCCCAATGCGACTTCTTTTAAACTTGAAGGTATGGAGGAAAAGCCTCTCCCAATCCTCGTGGAAGAACTTTGCCTTAGCCTTGAACAAAGATATCTTCAACTTCGAAGCAAACAATTTGAACTGATTCGAAGAGATTATCTTCATCACGCCTATCAGTTAAATCAATGGGCAAACTACCGGGATCCGCTAGGCACAATTTTTAAAGGAAAAATAACCGGCTTTTCGATTGATGGGAAGTTGATAATGGAGTTAGAGAATAAGGCGCAGGCAGATTTTTTGCCAAAAGAGGTGGTGTTTTTGTGAGGAGTGTAGCAGTTGGGTAAATTTTACTAATTGATTCACTGGTTCTGCAGCAATTCTCGTTTTGGAAATCCAAAACCAAATTTACGCCGCTTCGCGGCGAAATTTTCTTTTGAGGGAGCCGAAAGGGCTATTTTGCTTCGCAAAATAGCCCTTTCGGCTCCCTCTCAAAGGAGTTTCGCGCCGTAGGCGCAGCATTTTCCTCAATAGACTTTATTCCCGCTACTTAATAGCCTTCTGTTCATTTGAATTCACAAACAACATATTGCCAATATCGGTGTACTCCTGGAATACTTCTACACCTAATTTCTTGACGGCCTCTTCTCTAAGTCCAATAATGGTCAGATCCGCATCGATTGAGGTCTCATTGATTAGCTGGCGGTTGCTGATGCCTTGTTTCCGTTGGATGAACCGAATATTTTTAGTAGAAATAGGCAATTGCCCCGCTTTAATGAGTTCAAATAGGCGTTCTTTTTCGTCATCCAGGGTTTCCTCAGGGAAAATCGTGAATATTTTGATCTGGGCGCCCTTCCAGTCGGGATGGCCAACAATTATGTAGGCCAGCAAGATCATCAGGTTCGCATTTTCATAATCGCTATTGGTGATCCAGAGATGAATTTCCTTTTTGAGGCCGTACCCTCTTTCGCTACTTCCCAGCACTGCCACGTCAAAATCTACAGACTTTATCAGTTTAAAATTATCGATGATATCTTCCAGATTATCTTCGCCTCCCTTCGAAAATTCCAAAATGATCAGGTTATTTTCAGTTCCTGCTACACCTGGCAATTGGATTACCTGAGCAATGGTTGAGGTGTAGGATGGACTTATCAGTGTGTCAACCACTACTTTACTATTGCTTACCTCAGCCATTTTGATCAGGCGGTCTTTGCAATTTTTAGCTTCTACATGTGTTTTTTTAGAGAGGTAGCCTCGGATTTGGTGAATATAAGTGCCAAATCCATACTTCTGAGAAAGCCAACGAAGCATATCAAACCCACCTAAGCGTTTAAATGTATTTTCAGATACGGCTACCACAGAAGGACGCCAGCTCTTATTTTGCTCCTTATCGGCCGATTGTAAAAACACTTGCATCTGCCGGCTAAACTGGAAAAGTACCCCTTGAAAAATAACCGCCAGGCTTCGCTTCTCCGGATTGTAGGAAGCTAAAACGAAATACAAGGCCACAATTAATACGATGGCTATAAAGGCATAAAAAGAGTTCATAAAGAACATCAATACAAAACAAGCAATCGCTCCGAAAAGCGATAAATACCATCTTGAACTGAAGCGAGGCCGATAAGAGGGGTCTGCTGCAAAATGCTGTAAAAAAGAGATCAGACACAAGGAGCCGTAGGTAACCATGAAGAACATCGAGATGACTTCCGCCACCATATCTAAAGCACCAAGCATCAAAAAGAAGAAACCAATCAGCACGGTAATGACTGAAGCATTGAAAGGCTCGTCATTTGGTCCGCGCCCTTTGGAAAGATATTTGTTGATAAAATCCGAAGGAATAACCCCGTCGCGTGCAATGGCTTGCAGCGTTCTTGGGGCCACTAGTATAGAACCTAAAGCAGAGGAAATCGTCGCGGCTGCCAAGCCTAAGGGAATGATCCACCAGCCCTGCCAGGCGATATCCGCCATGACCAACTTGGAGGTATCCGCAAGATCAGTTGGACTTGCAGACGATGCCAATTTTTGAGCAATGAAAAGATAAACGATCATCCCAAAAATGGTTGCCCCCAACGTTCCCAGTGGAATGGATTTTCCGGGGTCCTTGAGATCACCAGAAAGGCCGACTCCTGCCGTCATGCCGGTGAAAGCAGGAAAAATAATAGCGAAAACAGCAAAAAAGCCAAGCGGCACAAAAGGCCGATCTTCTGATTCTTCCTCATCTGATGGCATAGACTTGGCCTCTTTCAATTCAGCCTGTACTAAAGTGTCATCTTGCCCTAATAGTGCTGGAGAGGTATCTTTTTTTAGAGGTACTGACTTCTCAACTTGCTCTTGCTTTTCACCGGTTGCACGTTGCGCTCTGGCAAAATCCGTATCCCCCAGGAAAAAAGCGACCATTGAAATTCCAAGCGTAAAAACAACGACATAAAGGGTTTTTACTCCTAATTCCGCACCTTTGGCCAGTACAATCGCTGTCAATAAAAACAATGCAGGGATGCTAACGGTCTGTCTTTTTTCCAATAACCATACTACCCAGGCAGGAAGATTGAAATTGGCTATCAAATATTCAAATAAAGAGGTAAAAGCTTCAGCGAATGCCATCACATAAAACGCAACACTAATGGCTTGCGATAGATAAAGAGCAATACCAATGGTTGACCCGATTACCAACCCAAATGAGCGGGAAATAATATAGTATTCTCCTCCCCCTTCTACTTTTTGATTGGTTGCAATTTCAGCAACAGCCATAGCCGTGGGAATGGTCACTGCATGGCCCACCAGTACAATAGCAATGGTGCCGGCCAGTCCTACATTACCTACCGCGAAACCAAAGCGAAGGAACATAATGGCTCCAAGAATAGTAGAAATAGCGGTAAAAAATACCGGAGCAGTACCGAACTTCTGGGATTTTTCCATGTAAAATATTTATTCCAACAGCGCCGTATTGCAGGGGGCTGTTGAGGCAAAAGAAATTTCTATTTCACTCTTAAACGCCGCCCCAATTTAATAACATTATCCTGAAGTCCGTTAATTGCTTTTAACCTCACCACATCAATTTCGTATCGCCGCGAAATATTATAAAGTGTATCGCCCTGCTCTACAGTGTGATAGAGAACATTTTCGATGATTGGCTCCTTTTCTTTTTCTTCCTCTTTAACTACTTCCTTGACCGGTTCTTCCTTATCTTCCGGCTCCACTTCCTTTTCAGGTTCCACTTCTTTCACAGGTTCTTCTTTTTTCTCTGTTTCCTTTTCTGGCTCATCATTATTGGTTTCCTTTTTGGGGTCTTCTTTTTTGGGCGTAATATCATCTAGTTCCTCTTCGCCCTGTTCTTTTGGAGTGTCCTTTTCTTCTTCTTTAGTTTCTACGAGTTCTAAAATGCCTCCAAGAGATATAGGCACGCTTACGTCTTCACTTAGAACAGATTTAGCAAGTTTTGGACGTTCCCCTTTTCGAAGTCGGCCTTTGAGTAAGATACGCTCGCCGATTGCCGGTTCCATGCCGGGGTCCATATTATTTCGTTGATATAATTTGTGAAGCTGAATACCGTAAAGTTGCGAAATAGAGTACATATATTCGCCTTTTTTCACATAGTGCCACTCCTGTTTGCTTTTGTATTTATTGCGCTTTTTTTGGAGATAAATAATTTCGCCATTGTTAAGTCGTTGATTAGGAAGGGATAAGCCTTCATTATATTTTAAAATAGCCTTAAGCCGAACATCTTTAGCAACAGCAATATCCAGAGGAGTCAATCCCCTTTTGGCATATACCATTTCTACTTTATTATTGACATAAACTTTTATCTCGCCAGTTTTCACTTCAACTATTACCGTTTCGGCCTCCTTATCTTTATCCTTATCTTTATCTTTTTTAGGCTTAACATCTTCGTCTTCATCTGTGTCTTCCACAACAACTACTTCTGGCTCAGTCAATAAATCGTACTCGTACAGTTTATAGTCCTCAATAATCCGGATCAAAACGGTGGCGTAAGTAGGGCTGGTGGCATAACCTGCTTCCTTCAGGCCCCGGGCCCAGGCTTTATAGTCGGTGATATCCAGTTCGAAGAGTTTGCCGTAGCGATATTCTTTTTTGGGGTTGCGCAGAAATTCCGAATGAGCGTAGTAGCTGTCTTCAGGGTTTTTAAATTTTCGAAAGCACGATTTTATGAGATTCCCATTTTCATCAAAGTCATCATCCTCGAATGCGTAGGTGGGGCCATCCCAATCTCCCCCGCATTTAATTCCAAAGTGATTATTTGCCATAACGGCCAATTCACTTTTCCCGGCGCCTGATTCTAAGATCCCCTGGCCCAGTTTTATGCTAGCAGGGATTCCGGCGCGTTTCATTTCTGCAACAGCGATATCCTTGTACTTGTCAATATATTTATAGCGATCTTCAAGCTGAGCGGTCAAAGTATTGGCTACAAAAAGGAGTGAAAGAACCAGTGGGAGGATTGGAATCTTCATTATTTCAATTTTTTTACACACTTTTTTTGAACTATAAATCCAAGATCACCGACGATTTACCCTCATTTTAATGAATAGACGTGCATTAATCAGGTAAACAATGCGATTAAAAAAGTAAACACAGTAGCTACGAAACCAATCATAAAAATATTATATGAAATAGTAAGATAACGATATTTTTTATCTAAAACTTTACCCAGGAAATACAAATCTCTGGTCATATTCCCATAAAGAAGTTCTCCATTTCTAAATAAAGCATCCATAGCCTCTTCATATCGATCTAATTCGAGCTGGACGAAGTTACCAAAGAAAATTAAGTTTTTTTGAATTTCGTGCAAAGGCATGTGTTCATCAATATTGCTGGTAATTTTAGGCCGTATAGAAAGCACGGCAAAAATAAGAGAGGTTAGCCCGGTTATGAGAAAGAGCAACACAGGTAATAAAACCATTGGGGTGGTTTCCGTAATATTTTTATAGGTAAGTACGGATATCAATACACTGATGAGAATAGCATTTACACTAATCATAATATTAGCTTTAGTATCTGCTATTGCGCTGAGGTGTATGTGATTGCGATAATTGGTGCGAAAATAAGTCTGAATGGCTCTCCCGGGAATTTTTTTTTCTATTCCTTGAAATAGCCTGGGAATATGTTCTTCATCGTTCTGTTCTTCAGGCCTAGCTTCTAGATCCTCTTTTAGGTTCATTAAATGTTGTGCGATCAAGGGTTCATACGTGAGCTTTGCATGTGGAGAGTAAAACTTAACTTTCAATAACCGCTGAACCTGAAGTTGTTGAAAATCTCTGGGAGAAGGCTTTTGCCCTAGGATTAGCTCCTGTTCTAATTGAAATACAGGTAAATCTTCCAGAAAATGAGTCCCATAAGTAGCGGCATTCACTGCATCTGAGAGCAACTGCTGAGCAGGAGACATTGGCGGAACAGACTGCTCCATAAATCTCAATGTGCTCATAACCTCTCTCTTGAGCAGTTCAGAACCGGATACTTGCTTAAAAAATCGCTCGGCCTCTTCGATACTAGCCAACATAGGGCTTTCGTAATCAATCAAGTAGCCTGTTTCAACAAATAATGCTGAAATATAAATCGCTTCCGCAATGGTAGGGTTTAGGGAATGTTTAGAAATTAACTCTTGTGCAAACTGAAAGATTCTTCTTACTCTTTGATAATTATGATATACCAAAGCAGGCTGGTGCTTGAGATTATATAGTTTCAAAACATGAGACTCTGTAGCCTTCAATAAGCGGTTGGCGGATGTTTCTGTTGTGGTTAGCTCTCCTTTTTTTACCAATGGGAAAATGTTTTAAATTAATATGTGTCTTTTCTCCTTTTATTTAGTCTTTACAATAGAAACGAAAAGTTATGTAATAGGTTTCTTTGTAAATTAGCCTTTATCATTTACTTTAAATCCATCAAATTTATTCAATTAAAAAAATCTTTTATCATGGAAAATAACAATAATAACGAATTATTAGACCTGCTGCAAGGTCAATTGTCCGATCAGGTATTAGATCAAATGACTCAACAAATTGGGGCAGCTAGCCGGGAACAAACAGCTGTTGCTGCAAAAGGTATTATTTCTTCACTTTTAAGCGGTGCCTCCAAGCAAGCTGAATCTGAAGAAGGTGCTTATGCCTTGGCAAGCTCATTAGATCAAGATGCGGATGATAGCTTATTGGACAATGTGATGGACTTTTTCACCAACCAAGGTCAGAATGAACAAACCAGCCCTTACCAACCTGGCCAGAATATGGTTAATAACACTCTTGGTAATAATCAAGGTAATATTCTTGACATGATCAACAGAATTAGCGGTTTGGACAGCAACAAAGCCGGAAACTTGATGTCAATGCTCGCTCCTATCGTAATGAGTGCCCTGTCAAGAACAAAGAAAACACAAAACCTGGATTCAAGCGGACTTTTTTCACTATTGAACAATACAACCCAACAAGCACAAACACAACAAACCAATGCTACCAGCGGCCTTTTAAACATGTTGCTTGACAGCGACAAAGATGGCTCCATCGTTGATGATGTAGCCAGCATGGGCATGCGCATGCTTGGAAACTTTTTTAAATAATAAACCCAAGTTGCGCTGAACAAGTATGAACCGCAACTTGCATTAATTAAGATAAGGATAAATCCGAAAAAAAGGAAGGCGTTCTTTGGCAAATTTGCCAAAGAACGCCTTCCTTTTTTTCGGATTTATCCTTATCTTTGATTCGATTATTAACCTCAAAACTCCTAATTCTGATGAGAAAGATTTTATTCCTTTTGGGATGCACTTTCTTTGCAACCATGGTTGTACAAGCACAAGAAATAACTCCCAAAAGCATCCCCGGACAAAGCGATCCATTCAATAGTTTCCACAGCTACCTTCAAGTCAAAATCCAAAACGATGTACTTAAGCTCAGAGGCGATACGGATCGTTACTTCACGAATGGCATAAAAATAGCCGTCCATTCCAGAAGTTTTTTGCGAAACCTAAAGGTAATACTGGCTCGAATAAAAGATAAAAGCAATCCTTCGGCAGTAGCGGAGATGAACAGCTTTGCTATTGGCCAAAACATGTACACCCCTGTAGATATTAGAATTAGGCGCCCCCTATTTGGAGATCGTCCCTATGCCGGGCACTTATACGCCAGCATCAAAAGAATTTCCAGCCATTTAGCCAAAAAGCAACGCATCACTTCAGAGCTCTCTCTGGGAGTAATTGGCCCCTGGGCACAAGCTGAACCCGTTCAGAAATGGTGGCATGGCGTAGTCGATTATCGCCAACCGGAAGGCTGGGACTATCAGATAAAAAATGATATTGCCATAAACTATTATCTTAAATACGAACAATCCTTTTCCGTACTGGAAAACCTTGACTTTTTTGAGTTCCTTCTTAGCGTTGACGCCAACATTGGTACCCTTAGCAATAATATCGGTATTGGTAGCTTTCTGCGTTTCGGTCATTTTAACAACTACTTCGCCAATGAATTTGGTGTAAAATGCAGTACCGATGAAATTGCGAACTTCACTCAAAGGTCTGTGGGATTCCAGGATCTGAATCACCAAAAAAATGTGCAATATTTTTTCTTTGTCACTCCTACGGTCAAAGCTGTTCTGGATAATAGCTTACTACAAGGCGGCTTGTTCAGCTATAAAGATTCTCCCGTTCGTTTTACGGCGGATGAAATCAACCGCTTCTATTTTGAAAGCGAATATGGTATTGGGCTTTTCATCGGTGGTTTTGGCGTCACATTTAGTCAGGTTTTTCGAACAGCCGAATTTCCAGATTCTAACGTATTGCATTGGGGAGGTATAAGCCTTTATTTAAGAACTTAACTATTTTAATAGACTTTAGCACGGATTGTAAAATGTGCTAAAGTCTATTAATACTCTGTTGGTTCCGCTTCTGAAATGACCAGGGGAAAATCTTTTTTCACCCTTTTTTTATCTTCCAGTAACAGATCTTTAAAAGGCTTTTTAAAAAGTTTTTGAGCGTGTGCTTCCCACAACTCATTGTAAGCAGCCTTCAGCTCATTATACACTTGCAAGTAAGTGGCATAGGAAGTGCCCCTGTCATTTTGCAATGAGATAACAGCCTTTTGAGGCGATCGAGCCAGATCGACCCTTCCTTCCGGGTTAGAAATAAAGATCTTTGCCCGATCTTTAATGAGAGGCAAGGGAGTTTTTTGCCCCTCTACCAAAATAGCATTTCCTTTATTGATCTTGACACTAAGCACATTGCGATCGGGAATATTTAGATCGACGGTCTCATCAGTCCATACAGGAAGGCGCACCAGAATTCCTTGATCCTCGGTAATTTGAGTAGCGACAAGGAAAAAAATAAGGAGGAGAAAAGCAATATCAGCCATACTTCCTGCATTGATAGGCTCTAAATTTCTTTTTTCTTTTTTTCGTAGCATAGCATTTTCATTTTGTACCGGAGCGAACAAACCTGTGCTTTCCGGCAGTTTCTTACCTAATCCAAGTTGTAGAAAAAGGGAAAACGGTTAACGGACAACGAGAAGTAATAGTGGAAGGCCTTTATCCCACATTGACCGTTCCCCGTTTAATCGCAACTTAAGTTACCTAAAAGATGAAAGGAAATTGTATTTTGGTGTGTTGTTAAAACCATTCACATGAAAATGCTTCAAATGGATGAAAAGACCATACGATAAGAAATCAGATAAAGAACTAATTGAGCTTTATCAAGAAAATGATAACAAGGAAATACTAGGCGAACTCTATAAAAGATACCACCTAAAGGTGTTGAATTATTGCTCCGGTTTTATCAAGGAAAGGAACCAGGCTTCTGATATTGCGCAAGATGTTTTTGTTAAAGTTTCGGAGCAGATCAACAAGCTTCAAAAACCGGAACTTTTCCAAGCCTGGCTATTTCGAATTGCCCGTAATTTGTGCATCGACTACCTCAAGCTAAAAGGTAGGGAAGCCAAAATATTGACCGAGGAACAATACCAGCTTGCAGAAGACTATTTTGACGAAGAAGAGGCTATAAAAAAAGATAAGCTGATTGAAAAATTAATACTTCTAATTGATCAATCTCCTAATGAAGTCAAAAACCTTTTGCTTGACCGGTATTTCCACAACAAATCGATTAAACAACTTCAAATTCAGTACGAGCGCTCCGAATCCGCTCTGAAGATGAGGTTGGCCAGAGCCCGAAAGCAATTGGCCGAACTTATTAAGGAAGATAAAAGAGGATAAAATCTCTATTTTTTAAATTTAATTCTAATATTAAAAATTTTCGGTTTCTTTTAGCTCATCATTATCTAAATCGTCATCGGGTATAAATATTTCGTCATTTTCATCATATTTCCCTTTGAAGCCCCCTTTGGAATTGTATTCCTCTTTGACAAACTCATCCATCCAGTCATCATCATCATCGCTTTTATGAGAAGCGTCATCACTGGCCGGGCCAATTTTTCGCCGGGCGGTAACCTTTGAGATGACTTTGGGTTCCGCTTTTTTCTTTGGTGTAGGTTTTTCCTCCTCCTCTTCCTCTTCATTTTCCACAGGCATAGGAGTAAGCGGTTTTATTTTAGCCATCAAGGACTTTGTAGTTGTAGGCACTGCAATTAACCTTCTTTTATCAATAAGCTCTCCGGTAACAGAGCAAATTCCATAGGTTTTATTGCGAATGCGCACAAGAGCGGCACTCAATGATTCCACATATTTTTGTTGTCTGGAAGCAGCTTCTTGCAAGAAAGCCATACTGATCAAGTAATTGCTGTCGTCAATCATATCTGCCCGGGAGCTATCTTCGTATTCTTCACCGGCATCTTCAATCTGAGCAGCCAGCTTACCCAATTGTTGCTTGGCCTTTTCGAGTTTTGCTTCAATTAAAATTTTAAATTCCTGCAAATCAGCATCAGAATATTTTGCCATATTGATTTTTTTTGATAACAGATTAAATACTCTTTAACCTAAGTTAATAAACATTTTGAAGAGTTCTTTTTTCCTTCAACTTCGTTAAAAAGCCTCGCCGTAACTATAGTTATGCCTACGTTTTTTGCCTTGTTGAAGAAAAAAATTCCTTCGTTCAAAACATTCATTAACTTAGGTTAAAGAGCATTAAAGACTGTAATCCTAAAATTCGTCACTCATTTTTTTGATTTTTTTTTGTCACTTTTTTAGGCATGACCATTATTCAATTAAAAGCAGGTCAATGCCGAATCAACAATTCCTAAGCACTAGTTGCGATCAATGAAAATGAATTTGTGAAAAACGGAGCCGGCAGGCGGCGTTTTGAAATAAATTACCGCCGATTTGGCCTTATTTTAATGAATCGCCACCTGCATTATTTAAAATATATAACTAGCTCAACACGTTTACCTTGGAAACTTGCAATCATTCTTAAAACTCTATAAACCTATTTTCGTATGAAAAACCTCCTGTTTGCAGCAGCTTTTATCTTTCTAGCTGTTCTTCTTCGGGGACAGACACCAAGTACCACTTCTATTTATTTTGAAACCAATAGCGCCGAACTCAGTGCGTCAGCTCAGGTTACATTGGAATCTATTTGCGAGAATATTAACCTGTGGCCGGATTACAAGCTTGAAATCCATGCCCATACCGATGATGAAGGAAAATCGGATTTCAATGACAGACTAGCTCAAAGGAGAGCTAAAGCTGTAGAAAGCTTCCTGACCAACAAAGGAATTCGCTCAACCAAACTTGATCTTAATAGCTATGGGGAAAGCCAACCAGCCTTTTCCAATCAAACTCCCAAAGGACGCCTGCAAAACCGGCGTGTGGACATCGTCCTGGAGATGGATATTCCTGAAAACATCCATGAACTTTGGGGAATGCTTTCAGATCAGGGAGATATGCAGCGCTTTGTTATTAACGCAGAGGACAATATGCGCCTTGTAGGCAATGAGGGAACTTCCATCTGGATAGATGCGCACTCTTTTGAATTCGAGGATGGTACTCCGGTAGAGGGACCTATTGAAATTAGCCTGAAAGAGTGTTACCAAACTAAAGATATGCTTTTTGCTGACCTTCATACCAGGTCCGGTAAAAATATGCTCATTACCGGCGGTATGATAAAACTAGAAGCTTCCGTAAATGGCACTCCGTTAAAAGTTAAGGAAGGTAAAGACCTAATGATAGGTATGCCTGTAGAAAGCCCCGAAGAGGGCATGGAACTTTTTAACGGAGCCGTAGGCGCACAAGGTCAAGTAGTGGATTGGATCCCTGCTGGTCAACCTGCTCAAACAGATGTTCTATTCAATGTCGATTTACCTGAAAGGCCCAGTCATCCTATCATCCTTGCTTTTCACCCGCCAGAAATGGTAATCGACAGCACAGATAAACCCACCATGTACAACCGTCCCCGTAAACCTTATGTTCCTCGCGAACCCAAACGCGAAAATGTGAAATACAGACCAGGCTTTTTCAAACGGTTGCAATTGGGTAAAGCAGGGATAGAAAAAGTTGAAAATGAGCGCTTCGAAGCCTTAAAAGAGCAATATGGAAAGGATACGATCCGGTATAACACAAACTTTGCTCGCTACCAGGAAGCTTTAAAAAAATATGAGCTGGATCGAACCCAATACGAACTTGATCTTCATGAATGGCAAGCAAATACAGACCTGCAAATTGAAGAATTTGTTAGCGGCGAAGTTTATCAAAAAACATTGAATGCATATAAAGCCAGAAATAAAAAAATCATGGAGAAATACCACGAAAAAACTGCTGAATGGCGAGCAATAAGAAAGAAAGCATTTGAAGAGTGGGAAAAAAAATACCAAACGGAGGGACGGATTAATCAAGCCACTCTGAACAGTTACTTTTATACCATTAACGAATTAGGCTGGATCAATTGCGATCGCTTCTATCAGGTCCCTAAGGAAGAAAAAATGGTATTAGCAATCCAGGATAATGATGCCGCCGGTGAAAAACTATTTCTGGTATTTGAAAGCATCAACAGTTTACTTCCCATGTACAAATCAAAAGGTAGCAATCAATACCAATCTCAGTTAATTCCCAAAGGAGAAAAAGTAAAAATTGTAGCGGTCAAACTTGCCGAAGGCCGTCCTTATCTTTCTGTAAAAGAGGTTATCACTGGTGAACAGGAAATCCCCTACACTCTTGATTATAAGCTGGCAAGTCTGGGCGAATTAAGAGAAACTCTAACCCGTATTAATTAAATCAGTTTGTGATTCATTAAAAGATAGCAATGCTAAAAAAAAAGAGCCGGCTTTCGCCGGCTCTTTTTTTTAGCATTGCTATCTTTTAATCATCCCTTTCACCTTTTGCCGTCCCTCCATTTGAATTCTTAAGAAATAATTCCCGGCAGGTAAGTTATGGCTTTCAAAAGTCAAATTATGTTGCCCCGCAGAAAGATATTGATTTGTCAGCACCTTGATTTCATGCCCCAGTGAATCAAACACACTTACCTTTACATGCTCAGAACGAGAGGCAAAGGTAATATGCGCGACATTTACAAAAGGATTAGGAAACACATTACACTCAATATCTTCTGTATAAAAATCAAGATTCTTCTGTGTATTCGTCAAACTACAAGGCTGTAGAACGGGGATGTACTGGAAATCGTCAAAAAGGATATTTTTAACCTGCGTTTCATCCACTTCAAACCAATCCATCAAAATAGATCCGTACACTGAACGGAAATCAAACTGCATGGGAACTCCATCCTGAACATCGGGCTGTTCTGGAATTTCAGGATTATCCCCTAAAACTCCCGGATTGACGCAGGGGCCAAAAACCATGAGTGGTGCAGCTGTTCCATGATCCGTGCCAAAACTATCGTTAGATTTGATCCGGCGGCCAAACTCAGAGAACGTCATCCCGACTACCCTTTCCTCTAATCCAAGGAGTTTCAAATCATCTTGAAAAGCATACATAGCACTCGACAAAGTTTGTAAAAGTTCAGCATGATCTCCATTTGCAGGTTCTCCATCTACTACTTGATTGGCATGAGTGTCAAAACCACCAAGGGTTACGACATATACTTTCGTGTTGAGTCCCCCGGCGATTAGCAGCGCTACTGTTTTCAAAGCTTGAGCCAGCGCATTATCCTCGGGATATTGAGTACTCAAATTACCGCCGCTATTGGCCGCATCTACAATGATATCGGTATATGCATTGGTTTGAACGATGGCCTGACGCAAGAAAGTCAGTTCTTCCCCATAATGTGTATTAGGAACATCCCCCGGCTCTCCTTCCGCAATTTGTTCTAATGAAAAAGGGTCTGTCAAGGCCATGCTAAAATTGGCAGCATCTCCCTGACAAGTTTCTGAAACCAAGGAACCGATGGTAATAGCAATTGGGTCCGGATAGTCATTATTCGGATAGCTTTCAGGGTAATCAGAGTGAATCGAATCGAAATAACGCCCCAGCCATCCTGTTCGCAGGTATTCTCCCGCGCTGGAACCGGTAGTCCAAATATCCGTTGAGCGGAAGTGAGAACGATTCTGATTGGGATAGCCCACACTTTGAATGATATTGAGACGGGCATCTTCATAAAGGGATTTCATCCCCGATAAATTCGGATGCAAACCAATTTCATCTGTTAAAGACAAAAGCTCGTTTTCAGGTACAATAATATTCCCTCTTGCATTGGCTAGCTTATCGTATTGATCCAGAGGGATAAAAGTATTTAACCCGTCATTTCCACCATTTAATTGAATAAGGACTAGTACTTTATCGTTTTCTATATTAAGCATGCGGCTAAGGCGGGAGGAGCTTAGAGCGGAAACATTCAACCCATTGAGCATTAAAGGAACACTCATAGCAGTAGCCGAGGTAGCTTTAAGGAATTTTCTCCTTTTCATTTCAAATTATATTTAGTTCTTTGAAAGAAATTGTCAAAGAAAGTTATATTTTTAAAAGTTATTTCAGTCTAAAGTCTATTAACCCAAATAGAACTCTGGCATAGAAAGCATTGTCCGGATCAGGGTACGCAATTTATTCTCCACTGATTCTGCAAGATCTGAATTAGACGGGTCGGCCAGGTATTCGCTGTATTCCACTGTCCATTCAAAATCGGGTAAGCCCGGAATAAGAACTTCTTTCAAATAATCCTTCTGATCCTGAGTAATCGGTTGAGGGAATAGGATAGCAGTAAATTCATCGATCACAGCATTTGGATCCAGGGGATTATCGATGGTTTGGATAAAACTCAGTACATCAACCTTTAAGCGATCCACTCCGAGTGCTACAAACAAGCCGTTGGTGGACAATGTATCTGTGTATTTCATCCTTTCGGGCAATGTCACGGAGTTGATCCAACTTCTGTAGAAAAGCGGCTCTTGATAGTAGGCTTTCCATCCCGCAACGCTTGGCGGCAGATAATACTGCATTTGCATCAGAGCGCTTTGATTATACAACTGGAATAAGGCTGCATATCTTGGAGAAAGTTCAGAGGGAACAGGCGCTTCCAGTTGATTCACTACATTCATTACAAAGTAGATCGGGTTCTTGATAACACAACCCAATGATTGGATATCATAGAAATGCTGGCTTTTAAATAAAACCTCAAGAAGTGGTTTCACTTCAAAATCATTATCCATTAAAACCTGCGCCATTGGCTCAATGACATTTTGCTCGATAATATCGTCAATTTCATAGTAAACAAACCAGCGATACAGTTTTCTGGAAATAAATCGCGCTACTTCGCTTTTCTGAAAAATGATATCAATCAATTGAGCATATTCATTTTCACCTGCGTTGGTGATCACTAAATCATCAAACCGATGAGATAATTGTTTGTCGCCTTCATCATGAAAAAATGAAATGAATTGAGCACCAACAGGATTACCCTGAAGGTCATTAAAACCCGTATCCCTCCAACCAGTAAGGATGCGGGCGATTTCAACTACGTCATCTTCAGTATAATTCGTATAATCACCAGGACCAGCGACAGGGCCTTTTCCAATAGTAAATAATTCCAATAGCTCCCGGGCATAATTTTCATTCGGCGCCAACTTCGTGTTCTGGTTCCCATTCAAATACCGCAACATGGCTGGATCGATGGTAATATCTTTTGTCAATTGACGAAAATTCCCAAGGGCCTGTTCCCGAATAGTAATTATATACCGATAAACAAACTTTGGATCATTGACATCCGAAATCACAAAATGGTTATGCCAGAACAACACCATTTGCTCTGTAATGGATACCCCTTTATTGAGGAGCTGCTCCATTGTCCATCCTGCCAGAGAACGCGTTCTATATTGTTTCAATTGAACAGTCAAGGAGTAAGGCGCATCAATCCAGGTTTCCCCTACCGGAACATTAGGATCATTCTGAAAATAATAATTCAATGGAGGGCCG
The DNA here is from genome assembly GCA_964537285.1 of uncultured Saprospiraceae bacterium. Classification (GTDB taxonomy): domain Bacteria; phylum Bacteroidota; class Bacteroidia; order Chitinophagales; family Saprospiraceae; genus CAZHZT01. The sequence continues at coordinate 25,841 of CAZHZT010000027.1, forward strand.
GGCATTGGTTGATCTTCCAAAAGCATTGTTACAATGCTGTTCAGGCCTGCATTTACAGCATCTTTTACTTGCGCATAAGTAGCCCCAAAGGTAGTACGCCGAAGGAGGTGGGCTGCTTGTTCAAAATTCCAGGAACCACTATAAGGCTCAAGCCCTGAGAGCACCCGGGATGCAGTAGTATTCCGTTTCGCGGCATGCTCCTTTTTTTGGCCGATTAAGGTGGCAAGAGTAGCTCTTCTATTCATATTTATAGGATTTTTTTGCTTATTAGACTAGGTACAAAGAGGAAGGTTTAATGACATCAGCCATTCTAAGATGATAAATTTCTGCTCAATTATGTGATATTCTAAAAGAGCTGACTATTTTTGCATTCAATTGCAACTTCGGTTAATTATTTTGCAAATGATAAGCTGTTCGAAGGTTGATCGTTGGCATTGCCAACGATCAACCTTCGAACAGCTTATCATTTGCTTTGAAAAAAATTCCTTTACCAATCTCTAATACATGTTTCCTGATTTATCTTATATACTGAATTACTGGATCGGCACAGAAGTGGATAACATTTTTTCCATTGTCAAAACATTTGGGCTTTTATTAGCTATTTCCATTTTGGTGAGTGCTTTTTTCCTCAACCTCGAGTTAAAACGAAAAGCCAAGGAAGGTTTATTCAAACCCGTTAAGGAAAAGATCACCATTGGCCAACCAGCCAGCCCCTACGAACTCATTACTAATGCCTTAATTGGTTTCGTACTGGGATTTAAAATTTTATATATTTTATTCAATTTAAGTGAGTTTAAGTTAGATGCTGCGGGGGTTCTTCTTTCAGGCAAAGGTTCTTTTTTAGGTGGAATTCTGGGGGCAGCCCTTTTAGCAGGCTTGAAATACTGGGAAAAGAAACGCCAGGAACTTCCCAAGCCTAAAGTGAAAGAAGTAAAAGTCTACCCTCATGACCGGATAGGAGACCTTACGATAATAGCCGCCATCTCGGGAGTAGTCGGCGCAAAACTCTTTGCCGTCATAGAAGACTTGCCTACGTTTTTCAGGGATCCGCTCGGCACTTTGTTCTCCGGCAGCGGGATGGCCATTTATGGTGGGCTCATTTTAGCATTTGTTGTTTGTTATTACTACCTAAAATCCAAAAAGATCCCTCCTATTCACGTAATGGATGCTGTAGCACCAGCTTTGATTATCGGTTACGGTGTAGGCCGCCTGGGTTGTCACTTCTCTGGTGATGGCGATTGGGGGATTGCCAATACTTTAGCCATGCCCTCCTGGTGGTTTTTACCCGAATGGTTATGGGCTTATGATTATCCGCGGAATGTATTGAATGAGGGGGTTCTCATAGAATCCTGCGATCCGGAAAAATGGGAAGCCGTTAAAAACACAGTAGGAATGACCCTAGAGGAAAAGTGCAAAGAAGCTTGTGGTATTCGTTACTGTCATCAGCTTTCGCCAAAAGTGTATCCAACATCACCCTATGAAACCATTGCATCTTTTGCAATCGGGGGTATTCTTTGGGCGCTGCGCAAACGCTTAGTCATACCAGGCATGCTCTTTTTCGTATATGTAATTTTTAATGGCGTAGAACGAATGCTCATTGAACAGATCCGGGTGAACGAACGCTACGATTTCTTGTTTGGATTAAAACCGACCCAAGCTCAATTTATTGCAGCAGGCCTCATTATAGCAGGTATTGCGGGTTGTGTTATTTTATGGAGCAGAAGCAAAAAATCAAGCGGATAATGGAAGAATGGGAGTTAGATTTTGAATGGCTTAAAATTCGGCACTTCATCAAGGATACTTTTAATCGCGAAGCCCTTCCAGACCTGGATGCGATCCTGTTTTTAATCGGTGTTCAGGAGCTGGGGTCATTAAAAGCTCGTTATACAAAAGAGGAAAAGCAAGACTTAATGCATATTGCCGTCTGTAAATTACTTAGCTTTGATGGCTATTATAAGTTTTACGGACTGGATCAGGAAGGTTGGCCGCACTACAAAGCAGTTACTCCCTTAAAAACTTCAGGAATAAAAGAACAGGAGCGCTTGTTAAAGGAAAAGGTGGTTCAGTACTTTAAAGAGCAAGGGGTTTTAGATGAAGGGTAAAAATAAACACGCCTACGGCGCGATATTTCCTTTTTGACGGGCTCTGAAACCAATTTACGCCGCTTCGCGGCGGTATTTTCTTTTGAGGGAGGCCGAAAGGGCTATTTTGCTTCGTAAAATAGCCCTTTCGCCCCCCTCAAAAAAGGATTTCGCGCCGTAGGCACATTTATTTTTCAAAGCGAAAATCGCTGGTAAAATACTTGAGGAATATTAAATTCATTTATATTATAAAATAAAATAGATCGATGAGAAAGATTGCTTTATTAACCCTTTCGGCTTTATTGATAGTTTCTTCACTAAACCTCGTTTCTTGTGGAGACGGCAACACCTATGCAGAGATTGAAACAGAGTATGGGAAAATGAAAGTCAAGCTTTACAACTCCACACCTAAACACAGAGATAATTTCATAAAGCTTACTAAGGAAGGATTCTACGATGGCCTATTGTTCCATCGTATAGTTAAAAACTTCATGATCCAAGGCGGTGATCCAAACTCAAAAAATGCTACTCCCGATCAGCGACTAGGAATGGGAGAGCCAGGTTACACCCTAGATGCCGAAATTGGAGCCAGACACTTCAAAGGTGCCCTTTCTGCCGCTCGAACCGGTGATGATGTCAACCCGGAAAGAAAGTCTTCAGGTTCTCAGTTTTATGTTGTTCAGGGGCAGCCATTAAGCGAGGCACAATTAAATCAGTTAGAACAGCGGTTTAACTTGAATTATACTCCGGAGGAACGTCAACGCTACATGGAAGAAGGAGGAACGCCCTTTCTAGATAATCAGTATACCGTATTTGGGGAAGTGGTCGAAGGCTTGGATGTGATTGATAAAATTGCTAACGTACCCGTCAGGGGTGAACGACCTGTTAAAGATGTGAAAATGACGGTTAAGATTGTAAAGTAAAGAACAACCTCTATATTTTATGAAAAATTTGTTATCCAGAATATTGCCATTCATTGGGCTTGTAGCCATTATAAGCAGTTGTGGAAAACCCATGGCGTCTTTCACTTACGAGAAAACGGGCGAGCAAGCCCCTGTAGAAGTAGAATTCAATAATCAATCGAAGCGTGCAGAAAGTTACTCATGGGATTTTGGTGACGGGAATACATCTGATGAGGCTTCGCCATTACATCAATACACCACTTCGGGCCAGTATACGATCGTACTTACTGCCAAAAAAGGTAAAAAATCGACCATTTCTCAGAAAGAAATCACCATTGACGCTCCAGAGAAATGTTTAGTAGAGATTGAAACATCTTTTGGCAAAATGACCGTATTGCTCTATGATTCTACACCTCAGCATAGAGATAATTTCATTAAACTAGCAGAAGATAAGTTTTTTGATGATTTACTTTTCCATCGAGTTATTCAGGGATTCATGGTACAAGGTGGCGATCCGGATTCACGCAATGCCAGGAAAGGAGCACGCCTGGGCATGGGAGGTCCGGGCTATACCCTTCCTGCAGAATTTGTCGACTCACTCGTCCATGTGAAAGGGGTTCTGTCAGCCGCTCGAATGGGTGACCAGGTTAATCCTGAAAAAAAATCTTCGGGCTCCCAGTTTTATATCGTACAAGGAGGCCCCGTAACGGAGGAAACGCTTAGTATCATTGAGGCCAGAAAAGGCTTTAGATATACAAAAGCGCAGCGCGAAGCTTACGCCAAGCTTGGTGGAACACCGCACTTGGACAGAGATTATACCATCTTTGGAAAAGTTATTGAAGGCATGGATGTAATCGATAAAATAGCTGCTGTAAAAAAAGACCGTTCAGACCGGCCGTTGGAAGATGTAAAAATGAAAATACGCGTGATAAAATAATTGCGGGAAAAAATATATATTTAGGGGTCTGCTCAAAAAGTAAGGCATTGTCCACAATGTGGATTTTTTTGGGCAGGCTCAGAACCATATAGTATTTTTAAATTCTTTGACAAATTGTGTGGAACTTCAAACATGAGCCATCCCGAAAATTCGGGATGGCTCATGTTTGAAGTTCCACACAATTTGTCAAAGAACGTATATTTTTTCCTGCAATTTAGAATCTTTTAAAATGAATACAAAATCAGCTGTTCTCGGCATAGACGTCGGAGGAACCAATGTAAAAGGGGCATTGGTGGATATCAATACGGGACAACTTCAGTCAGAGAAAATTACCTTTCCTACGAGTCCTTCCACTCCGGAGGGCATTGCTCATCAATTCGCCAAAATCGTAAAACAACTTGACTATCAAGGCCCTATAGGTTGTGGGTTTCCTGCCGTAGTGAAGAATGGTACTATCCATACGGCAGCTAATATTGATGACAGCTGGATTGGAACTGACTCCCATAGCATTTTTGAAGAAGCCTCTAAATGCCCCGTGTTCACGCTCAATGATGCGGATGCTGCCGGGATGGCTGAAATGAAATTAGGTGCGGAAAAAGACCATCAGGAAGGAGCCGTTCTTTTAATTACTATCGGAACAGGCCTAGGGTCTGCCCTTTTTTACAATGGTCAATTATACCCAAATACAGAACTGGGGCATATCGAGTTTAAAGGAATGAATGCAGAGCACTATGCCTCCGGAGCTGTTATAAAAAGAGAAGGCCTTGAGTTACTTGAATGGGCTGAGCGTTTTAATGAATACCTATTGCACGTTGACTTTATACTGCGCCCTGATTTCATCATCCTGGGAGGTGGTGTTTGTACACGTTTTGACGAATTTAAGCATTTGATCACCGTAAAAACGCCCTGTAAAGTAGCCAAATTTTACAACGATTCCGGCATAATCGGCGCAGCCATGTTTGCTCACCATTCTATAAAATAATACCCAAGATGAGGTCTCAAAAAATTAGCTTCCAGAACAATTCAGGGGTGAAACTTTCCGCTAAACTCGAACTTCCAGCGGATCGCCACCCATATACTTGTGCTATTTTTGCACATTGCTTCACTTGCAGTAAAAACCTGGGAGCAGCAAGAAATATTAGTAGTGCTCTGACCACCAACGGAATCGCAGTGCTTCGCTTTGATTTCACAGGCCTTGGTGATAGCGAAGGTGCATTTGAAGAATCCAATTTTTCCACCAATATTGAAGACCTTTTAGCTGCCGCAGCTTATCTGGAAACGCACTTCGAATCCCCATCCATTTTCATTGGGCACTCTTTAGGGGGCGCTGCAGTCGTCTTTGCTGCTTCGCAAATCCCTAGCATTCAGGCCGTCGCTACTATTGGTGCTCCGGCCGACCCTGAGCACGTTCAACACCTCTTAAAAGAAGGAATTGACGAAATTGAAAAATCAGGAGAAGCTACCGTAGATATCGGAGGGCGGCCTTTCAAAATTAAGAAACAGTTCCTCGAAGATATTCGCAGCAGAAACATGGAGGATGTGCTAAAAAATCTCCGCAAAGCCATCCTCGTACTTCATTCGCCACAAGATAAAACGGTAAGTATTGGGAACGCTGCCAAGATATACAATACAGCCTTTCACCCTAAAAGTTTTATCTCCCTGGACGGAGCAGATCACTTGCTTTCTGATAAAAAAGATTCTCTCTACGCTGGTGAAATGATCGCCAGCTGGGTAAAACGCTACGTTTCTTTCCCCGAAGAACGCTTATTAAAATCGGACAAAGAGGTAGTCGCTCAATTAGGTAATGACGGATATAAAACAGAGATTAAAGCAGGCCGCCACGGACTGATTGCTGATGAACCGCTTTCCGTAGGAGGCACTGACTTAGGGCCTTCACCCTATCAACTCTTGAGTGCAGCGCTCGGTGCCTGTACCGTAATGACCATGCAGATGTACGCCCGCCGCAAAAAATGGGACCTTCAGGAAGTTACAGTCCATATAGACCATAGCAAAGATTATGTTAAGGATTGTGAAGCCGTCGATAATCCCAAAAGTAAAATCGATCATTTTGACCGTGAGCTGGAAATCGAGGGCGATCTCAGCGACGAGCAGAAAAACCGACTTCTTGAAATTGCTGACCGTTGCCCGGTACACAAAACCCTGCACAGTGAAGTAGTTATCAAAACCACATTGAGAAAAGGAGATGACAAGTAATCCGGACTGGTTGCAAATACGCGAACAATTCCCTGTATTTAAAGAACAAACGTTTTTAAATACAGCGGCCAATGGCCTCCTACCCTTATCTACTACGGAGTTTATGAGGGATCATTACCTGATGTTTGCGCATAAAGGAAGCTATGCCGCGGATGAATGCCGGGACCAAATAGAAAATGTTCGCTCTCGCATTGCCAGTATGATTAATGCCGAACCGGAAGAAATTGCTTTCATTCCAAACGTTTCTAGCGGGATGCACTATCTGGCGCGAACCTTTTCAGAATTGAGAGAGATAAGTATGATGGAGGATGATTTTCCAACGGTTCGCTCCGCCTGGGAACTTTTTCCTTACAAGGTTCATTATTTTCAATCCGATTCCAAGGGAGTTATTCATCCCGAAACCATTTTATCCACTCCCTCAAAGATCCTGGCTATCAGCCATGTACAATGGCATACCGGCTTTAAACTAGACGTTGAGGAAGTAGGCGACACCTGCCGCTCCAAAGATCAGATCTTTATATTGGATGCGACTCAATCTTTAGGAAATACCTATATTGACGTTAATGCACATAAAATAGATGCGCTCCTTGCCAGTAGTTACAAATGGTTGATTGGAGGATATGGCTGTGCTGTTTTATACCTGAGCAAGAAACTACTGGATCGCTTCCCGGTTCGTTTAAACTGGAACTATTATGAAGAGGAAGGCCAGCTGTTCCCTGATGCTCGCAGGTTTGAATTCGGGCACGAGCGCTCACATGATGTTATTCGGCTCGGCGAAGGCATCAGATTCATGGAAAACATTGGATTTGACCAGATCTATGGCCGGGTAACAAGCTTAAATCACTATCTTCGAGATCAATTGAAGAGCATCAATATACCCGTAGTTTCTGGTTTTACATCAAAAAACCAATCAACACTTACGATTATCCCCGGAAACAAAGCTTTGAATGACCAACTGCGGAAAAATGGGATAATAACGTCTTTGAGAGGTCAAGGGATTAGAGTATCCCTGCATTTTTACAATAATGAAAATGATATTGATCGATTGATCCATAATATTCAGTAATTTTTCTTCTTTGAAAAATTGTGTGGAACTTAATTTTTTAAATGGCTTTACCCGATTCCTTAATCGATAGAAAGAAGCAATATGCTTTAAAAGATGATTTTTACACACAAAAAGATGTGGTAAAACTCAGTCGGCAATTACTGGGCAAACAATTAGTCACTTACTTTGATAATCAATTGACCTCCGGAATTATCGTAGAAACAGAAGCCTACAGAGGCCCCGATGATAAAGCCTGTCATGCTCATATGAACCGCTATACCAAACGGACAAAAGTGATGTTTGAAAAAGGCGGAAAAGCTTATATTTATCTTTGCTATGGCATCCATCATTTATTCAATGTAGTGACTGCGAAAGAAAATATGCCCCATGCAGTACTTGTCCGGGCAGTAGAACCTAAAGAAAATACCGATGTCATGCTTAGCCGCAGAAACATGCCTCATTTAAAACCACAATTAACGGCGGGTCCTGGCGTTCTATCCAAGGCCCTGGGGATTACAAAAGCCTTTTCGGGTATTGATATGGCACAGCCAAAAAGTCCCATTTGGATTGAAGACCGCGGCCAACAATTTTCTGATGAAGAAATTATTGCCAGCCCCAGAGTAGGAATTGGTTATGCAGAAGAATGTGTCGATTGGCCTTGGCGCTTTCGGGTGAAAAATTCAAAGTGGACGAGCAAAGCAAAGTAGGAGAAAAGAATAAAAGATAAATATTTCAGCATTTAAATAAACGAACGGCATGCATCGAATTTTCATTGGGCTATTTTTACTCAGCTCTTTCATTTTAAAGGGTCAAAACGGGCAAGAAGTATACGAAGACGATATATACACAGATAATATCAAATCTGTAAAACTTCACCTTGCAGGGATGCCCTTCTCCTACCCTATCATCCCACTCGGTTCGTCCAATTATCTTGAATTTTATTTCGATGACCTGGATCAGGAAAACGATTCCAAGAATTATACCTACAAAATTATCCATTGCAATGCCGATTGGACTCCCTCCAATCTTTCTGAATTGGAGTATATCGATGGCTTTACGGAAGATATAATCCGGGACTTTGACTTTTCTTTCAACACCCGTACGCTATACACCAATTACCATTTGCAACTCCCCAACCCCAATATGCGCTGGACCAAATCGGGCAATTACCTACTCATGGTTTATGAAGATGAAAGTGAAAAACGATTGGTGATCACCCGAAGGTTTATGGTAGTGGAACGCTTATTCAAAATAGCCTCTCGTTTTTCTCCCGCCATCGGTTCCAAGTCACGCACCCACCATGAAATTGATTTCACCTTAAACCACAAGGGCTTTGACATTCGCAACCCAATGCTCGAAATAAAAGCTACGGTGCTACAGAATGGTCGCTGGGATAATGCCCTTACGGACCTTCAACCATTATTCATTCGCAATGAAAGCCTGATCTTTGATTACCAGAATAAAATCAACTTTCCCGCCGGCAAAGAGTTTCGATTTGTAGACTGTCGAACCTTTCGATTTAAACCTGTAAGAGTATCCAGTATCCGGACGTTCAAGGACAGAATTGAATTCTATTTGATGAAAGATATTCCACGGGCTTCTGCAACCTATTTATTCAATTTTGATGTAAATGGTAACTTTATCATCCTTTCTGATGATAACTTCACCAGTATTACCAGCCAGAATAGCAGCGACAGCATCCCCAACTTATCCAGCCTCTCGGCCAGGGAATATAATCTGGATAACCTTCTGGAGTCAGAATATCCTTATGTGAACTTCACACTAGACGTCAATGAACCTTACTATGATCAGGACATCTACCTTTTTGGCGCCTTCACGGATTGGAAGATCAAACCTGAATTTCAAATGCAATATAATTCTGAAACAATGGAATATGTTGCTAACATCCAGTTAAAACAAGGTTACTACAATTACTATTATGCCGCTGTGCACGTTGACAAACCCAATAAAATTGACATGGATCTCATCGAAGGTAATTGGTTCCAAACCGAAAATGATTATTGCATATTGGTTTATTACAGGCCTTTTGGTGCGCGTTATGATCGCCTGGTGGCGAGCAAGGTGATTAATTCGAATAGGTAAAAAAAGGAATATGTGCTTGTCCAAAACGTTGGTCTTTGCCAGAGGCAAAGACCAACGTTTTGGACAAGCATACATTCCTTTTCCTCCTTATTCATCTTCCAGTGGCAATGCTTCATCCTCCTCCTGAGGCAGTTTAGCAGCGAGATTTTTATTGAGTGGATTGCTATGCATTTCAAGGTAATCCTTTCGCTTCCGTACAATATCGACGGCCATAAACAAAGCCTTTCTGAACGAAGAAGGATCGGCCATATTTTTGCCGGCAATTTCATAAGCAGTGCCATGGTCAGGAGAGGTACGAATGTAGGGCAGACCGGCAGTATAGTTCACACCATTGCCAAAGGAAAGTGCTTTGAACGGAATGAGCCCCTGATCGTGGTACATCGCCAGGATGGCATCATATTTTTTGAAAGTAGAACTCCCAAAGAATCCATCAGCGGGAAAAGGCCCCATAACCATGATTCCCCCTTTTTTAGCCTCTATAATTGCAGGGCGAATAATTTTCTCTTCTTCTTCTCCTATCACGCCGCTATCACCAGCATGAGGATTCAGGCCAAGTACTGCAATCGTAGGCCGTTCGATACTGAAGTCGATTTTCAGCGTATCGTTCAAAATAGCCAGTTTCTTGCTGATTTTCTCCTTAGTAATCGCACTGGAAACATTTTTAATCGGCAAGTGATTGGTAACAAGCCCGATCCGGAGGTCTTCATTTACCATAAGCATAAGGCTCTCCTCGCTTTTCCACTTTTGAGTTAAGTACTCCGTATGGCCAGGAAACGGAAAATCCTCTTCTTTCATAGCTCCTTTATTTATCGGGGCAGTGACGATAGCATCAATAAACCCTTCTTGAAGATCAGAAGCTGCTTTATCCAGGGATTTGTAGGCATATTTCCCACTGTGCTCTGAGGCTTTTCCCAGGGTAATGCTGACATTTTCGGTCCAGCAATTCATTATATTGATCTTTTCTTCTTTGAAAGAATCACCGCTTCTCATACCATGAAATGAAAACTCTTCAATCCCTACGATATTCTTATGGTAGGATACTACTTTAGAGGATCCGTATATGATTGGTAAACAATAATCGAGAATTTTTTTATTGGCAAGTGTTTTTAAAATGACCTCCAGCCCGATTCCATTTATGTCTCCAATACTTATACCTAATTTTACTTTGCTCATATTTGCTTTGTAATCGGTTTAGTTATTACGGTAACATTCGTTTGATGCAAGGGGCTGTTCTCAAAATTGTTCGTTCCTTCTGGTAGTACTATTTTGAGACCAGCCCCTTGCATCAAACAAGTGTTAAAACTACAAATATAGAAAATGTTTGGAATCATTTGATTATTGATTCCAGCAGAGGCTTTACTTTTTTAAAAAGCGGCTTGTATAATTTAACTGGCCTATGCTCATCTGGATAAAATAAATTCCGGGAGGTAAATCACTTATGACAATTGCCCTGTTCTCATCTTTTAACAATCCATTTTGTATAAGTCTACCGGATGAATTGAAGATTCTATAGGGTTGCGGCTTGTCGAGAAGAAAAGATTGGTCTATAAATAATTTTGAAGTGACCGGGTTTGGGAAAATACTAATTGATTTAGCAGCATTAGCGATGTTAGCATTTGACAGAGCAATATCTGCTCGAAAGCGCACCACCGCCTTCACTGCCGCGCCATTATCCTGATAAGCATCTTTCACTTTAATAGTGAGCTGATAAGGTTGTTGCCGAACATGCTCTGGTTGAACAACCCATTCAAACTGAGCCGTACCGGTATTGCCCGCAATACTCTTTGAAAAGGTAGCTGTATTGGTGAAAAAATCGTACAACCCACAGGTAGATAAAATATCGACCTCCTCGTTCCCCGGTAACTGATCCGTTCCTTCGATATTAACCACAACTGTATCTCCAACATTAACCGGAATAATATCCGTTGTAGAAACATCAATGCTAACCTCAGGAGCGGAATTTAAGCCTGAAGGCAATACCCTGATTTGCATATCCCGAATGATGCGATCGATTTCTTCTCCATTCCGGAAGGATTTGATGGCATAAGCAACCACATAATCTCCTGCCAAAATAGGAGCATCCCGGACAAGCAAGCCGGTTTCTTCATTTAAGGTAACATCGGTGCTGCCTTGAGACGGAATTGCGGAGAGTTCCGTATAATTGGGCACCTCTTCATCAATTCCCATAAAAGGAGTAACCGGTTCGTAGGCAATGCTATCGCCATCAATATCAAAAGCATTGGGTGTATGGTAAAAAGGAATTCCTACAAACCCCAGATCAATTGGAGGCTCTAACAAGGTTGGACTCGAATTACCAGCACCACCTGCTAAAGCTTGTAATTGAAAGCTGGTTTGAACATGAAAAGGCACGTTATCGGAAGAAGGCGGATTAACGTTAATAATTCCTCCATTCCGGTTGGGATCTGTCAGACTAAGCAGGTAGTTACCGAAGGCAGCATATTCATGGATGCCTTCATAAACATTTTTCTTGGTGTCCGGCCCAATGATTTCTCCTTGAGGAAACCCACTTGGCCCGATAGGCCCATTTACTCTTTCGAGCCATTCGAAGTTACCATCTCCCCAGCCTAGGTTGATGGAGTCTCGATCAGCTTGAACACTGCTTAGTTTAGTGTAAGTAATTGCCCGGACCATAATGGTGTAGTCATCTAACTGAATAAATTCAATTTCGCCGCCTTTGTTGTGCGTTGCGAAGAGCAGAGAAGTGGTAAAAAGAGAGAGAACAAAGATCGAAAAGAGGGTGTAAAGCGAATTCATAGCTACTATTTTTTTGGTAATGCTATTAAATACTCTGTAACCTAAGTAAGATAAAATTTTGAAGGGCTCTTTTTTCAACAAGGCAAATAGCCCGGCACTTCAGTGCCGGGAGAATAATTGTCAGGTTGGGCTTTAGCCCTTTTGTTATTAATGGGCTAAAGCCCTGATGAACCTAAGCACTACACCTGGCGCTAAAGCGCCAGGCAAAGAAAAAGCTTAAGTTGACCACATTGAGCCTTAGCTAAAGCGAGGCTTTTTAACGAAGCTTAAGGAAAAATCTCTTCGTTCAAAATATTCATTAACTTAAGTTCCAGAGTATTAAAACGCTTTACACAGAAGTATATTTGTTAATATAATGCTTAAAAACAGTGGATTAATGCATTTTTACGACTTTACCGCCAAAATCAATCGTTTTACTATTTCACCTACTTTCCCTTTCCTAACCTCCCCCGCTCTTCCGGCGTATTCACATTCATCAACACCTCCGGTCGTTGGGCCCCAACAAGTTCCACATCCGTATTGATCAATACTTTCCTCGGGCAAGAATACCCCTGCCCCAAAAACTGAAGCAAATAGGGATAACTACGGGGCTCCCAAATAGCGATCAAAGGCTCCGGGAATGGATTGTCCGGACTCTGAAAAGCAGTAGCTACTTTGGAATCATTACGGGCGTTCACTAACTGTTTAAGGGCACCTTCATCCAGTAAAGGAAGATCTACTGCAATTACCAGCCAGGCCACATCGGGATATTCTCTAAAAGCCGATAAAATGCCCCCGTAAGGCCCTAAATCCAAATACTTATCGTCAATAACAGACCCAAGTGCCGCTAGCTCTTCCTTTTGGTCAGACCGACCTGACAGGAATACTTGTTCGCAAAAGGAGTGGAGCAGGTCTAAAGCATGTTCTCTTTGGGGTTTTTCATGGTAAACAATTCCACCCTTATCTTCTCCCATACGAGTACTTTTTCCCCCCACTAAGAGCAATCCATACAAAGGCGGAATACCTTTCTGAATTTCTGCCATCAGCCAGTTACTAATTTCATTTACTGCCTGAACAGGAAGCACAGGCACTTCTTTTCCATTCAGATGGTCTTTTAAAAAAGGGTAAATCTCGGTTTGCCCCTCCCCCATCAAGATGAGTTCCACGTTGGTTAAGCGATCCAGCTTACGTTGAAGGGAATCTTCCTTTCGGGGATCAATGACAGCGATTTGCTTTTTTGCTTTAAAATGATTGCCATTGACAAGCACTGCATCTACATCATTAAAATAATGACGAAATTGATAGCTATCCAGCTTTGCTTTTAAGTCGAAGCGATGGAAATCAATCTTATCGGTGTATTCCAGTTCTCCTCCAATATCCAGATAGCGGCCTGATAGATCCTCGCTTTTATGATCTGCGTCTACATAGCCTATTCGAAAGCGTTCCGAGAGACTGCTGATAAGCACAGCAGCAAGTTTTTGGATTTCCCCGCATGGGGTACCAATAATGGCCCATTCCTGGCGATGGAACTGGCCATAGGCCGGGCGAGAGAGCTTTGTGTGCTTTTGATGCATATTAATAAGGTCTTTTAAAATCACTTTTCCCACCACTCTTCTCCATCAATTGAGTTTGTTGGATCACGATATCATGTGAAAAAGCTTTACACATATCATAAATAGTCAATGCAGCTGCGGAAGCTCCTGTCAGCGCCTCCATTTCCACACCGGTTTTGCCGGTAGTCTGTGCAGTACAATTGATAACAACTTCTTTTACAGTATTAATAGCTATATCGACATTAATTTTTTCCAAAGGGAGTGGATGACAAAGCGGAATAAGTTCACTGGTCTTTTTGGCAGCCATAATACCAGCGATGATAGCCGTTTGAAAAACAGGCCCTTTTTTGGTGTGAATTTCTTCGTTTTCAAGCAAATTCAATACTTCATCCGGAAGAATTACAATGCTTTGCGCTCTGGCTATTCGTTTGGTAACAGCCTTATCGCTTACATTTACCATGGAAGGGTTGCCGGAGGAATCGAGGTGGGAAAAGTTAGACATAACAAATTTATGATAGGTGGTATTCGATCTTCAACTTTTGGTTTATCGAAAATACCACCAAATACTTTCTTGAACAAATAACGTTGAGCCTTTTCGGAAAACAAAGGTATCCCTTTAAAAAGTTTTTTTCTGGAAAAAACGGATAATTGGCAGATATTAACCAATAAGTGGTCAATCAATCGCGTACCCAGCCTAATACAGGAAGCTTGAGTAAGTTCTTAAACAATTTTACCCTACAAAAATAGAAGATTTGTAAACCCTCACCAAGGGCTTTTCCAAAAACAATAGCCAGATATTGAGTGAAATAACTATTACTCTTAAACCTATCCCCGATACCTCCAAACCCTAAAAACCTCCCCTTTTTCAAACACTTCCTTCCCTCTTGGCAACTCTAAAAACGCGCCCGCATCAGCCAAATTAGCCAGGTCACCTGAACCTCGGCCACTAACAGGTGTTGCCCAGCAACGGGCACCTTCATCCCATTCTAAATGAACCTGAAGAAAATAGCTTAGATCGGACTTAAAGGAAAAACTTTCTTTTAACACCGCAAATTCCTGAGGAAAAGGAGGTAACCCCTGACTATGCCGCCACCAGGGTAAAAAGTAGCGTTGGAAACACATAAACGAAGATACGGGATTCCCCGGGAATGCAAATACCCAATTCTTTTCTGAAAGCCCAAACCAGAAAGGTTTGCCGGGGCGCTGTGCAACGCGATGAAAAGCTTTTTTAACCCCTTTTTCTTCCAGCATCTGAGGCAACAGATCAAATTTCCCTTTGGATACCCCTCCGCTGAGAATCAATACATCAAAATCTTGAAGGCATTGATCCAGGCCTTCTCTAATATCTTCCTCATTATCATTAAAATGCCTGAGCTCAGTAGTTAAGCCGTGCTGTTCAGCTGCTGCCGCTAAAGTATGAGCATTAGAGCGCCGAATTTGATGGGGAAGCGGAGCAGTTTCGACATCTACCAATTCATCTCCGGTAGAAATGATAACGATATCCGGAGCTTTTGCTACCAAAAGCTGGCTTTTCCCAATAGTGGCAGCAACACCTATTTCTCCAGCCTGAATAACATGCCCCTCCGACACAATCGTATCTCCCGCCTTCCGGTCAAGGCCTTTAAGATGAGCATTTTGTCCTGATCGAATTTCCTCAATATTAATAGTAGCAACTCCCTCCGAGATACTCAAATCTTCGTAGCGAATAACCGTATCGCAACCAATGGGCAGGACAGCCCCCGTCATCACCTCCACACAATTAGCCGGATTTGCCAAAGTCATTTGAGGTGCCCCTGCTGCTTGCAGGGATTCAATAGGGAAGCTGCGCTGCTCCTTTTCAAAACTTGAGTAATCTATGGCAATGCCATCCATAGACACCCGTGTAAAAGGAGGGAAGTCCCGATCTGCAATTAGTGGCTCCATAAGGAGCTTACCTACTGCGTTCGACAATGCCACCCTTTCAGCTTGAATTGGAAAGACATGGGACAGAACAATCTCGGTAGCTTCATCAACAGAAATGGCCATTGAAATTTTTTTAGATCTTTATATTTGTATTTCGTTGAACTAAACTAATCGTTTGTTTGCAAAACGTATTTTTCAAAATTATTTTCATTGACAGCGTCAAAATGGTCTACAGCTTCCTGTACACTCATAAAAAATTGCTCCCTGCCAATTTTCTTCATGAGGTGCCCTTTGCTCATAGCATCCCGGACAGGCCCTTTCACATTCGCAAACAACATTGTGACTCCTTGAGCTTTATACTCAGAAATCACTTCATCCAAAGCATGTACTCCGGAGCTATCTAAATTATTAATACTCTCAAAGTTAAGGATAATTGCCTTTAATCGTTCTCCCTTGTCGATTACAAATTTCTCCAGGCTTTCCTTAAAAAAGGATACGTTGGCAAAATACAATTGCGCATCAAAGCGAACAATTAACAAATCAGAACGATCTTCAACATCCGGGAAACGCTCAATATTCCGATAAAAAGTTGTTCCCGGCACCTTACCTAACATGGCTACATGTGGCCGTGTGGTACGATATATAACCATTATAAGCGACAAAACGACGCCAACACCAATACCTTCTTCAATCCCCAACGTTAAAGTGGCCACAAAGGTGATCAATAACATAAAAAAGTCCGTCCGATTACTGCTCCACAAATGAATTGCTTCTTTGTAATCAATAAGACCAAATACAGCTACCATAATCACGGACGCCAGGATTGCTTTAGGTAAGTAATAGAACAAAGGAGTTAAAAATAACAAGGTAAGGATAATCAAAACGGCACTAATTATAGATGCAATCCCGGTACGTGCTCCGGCCTGGTCATTAACCGCTGTACGAGAAAAACCACCTGTAGTTGGATATGCTTGTAAAAATGAACCTCCCACATTGGCTAAGCCAAGGGCAATAAGCTCTTGGTTGGGAGAAACTTTATAGTCTTTATGCTTTGCCTGAATGGCCTTTGCGACGGCAATGCTCTCCATAAAGCTCACCAGGGAGATAGCCAGTGCAATAGGAAAAAGTTGTTCTAACTGATCAAGGCCAACCAGCGGTGATTTAAACGAAGGCAAACCACTTGGTACTTCCCCGACGATCTTAACACCAACATCTACCAGACCAAGCCCCCATACAGCTAATATCCCGAATACTACAGCTAACAATGGCCCAGGAATAGCCTTACTTACTTTTTTCACCCCGATAATCAACCCAATCCCTACTAAACCTGTAATCAATGTTGGTGCGTTTATTTGGCCAAAGTTCTCCACTGCTCCAATCAGAATCTCATGCACTTTACCACGAGGTAAGTTTACACCCATCAAGTGTTTAAGCTGGTTAAGCCCTATTATCAGTGCCGCTGCCGAGGTAAATCCACTGATAACCGGATGCGACAGGAAGTTTACCAAAAAACCCAGCCTGAATACGCCCAGTAAAAACTGGATCAAACCAACCATTAAAGCCAAAGTTGCTGCTAATAAAATATAAGTTTCTGTGCCTCCTTCCGCAAGCACGCCAATACCTGCGGCAGTCAGTAAGGAAACCATCGCAACCGGCCCCACAGCAAGCTGGCGGGAAGTTCCCAATAAAGCATATATTATTAATGGGAGTGTAGAAGCATACAAACCATAAATAGGTGGCAGGCCTGCAATCATGGCATAAGCCATACCTTGGGGAATGAGCATTACTCCAACAGTTAAACCTGCGGAGATATCCCCTTTTAGATCTGTTTTATTATAATTTGGAAGCCATTCCAGGATAGGCAAATACTTAGTTAAAAAGTGCATAGGGTCTTTATTATATAGGTTAAGGATAATAATCGAAGAGTCTATTTACAAAAGGTTGATCAAACATAAGTCATCCCGAAATTCGGGATGACTTATGTTTGATCAACCTCTTATAAATAACTTGTGCAAAGATACTGCTGCTAAGAACCTTAAGCAGTGACGATCGTCACACTAACTCTATCTTATTTCTCCCAAGGCGCAGGCGCCCATCCTTTTCCAATTGCTTGAGTAAACGAGAAACAGCTTCTCTGGAGGCATTCAAATCATAAGCAATTTCCTGATGGGTTACATTGAGTGTTTTGGAAAAGTTGGCCTTAGCCTTCTCGGTAAGATACTGGATCAAACGTTCATCCATCTTCTTGAAGGCAATACTATCAATGGTCTTAACCAAATCGTACATCCTATTATCATAGGAAGTCATGATGAAGTTCTTCCAACTCTGGTATTTATTCATCCATTCATCAATATAGCGAATTGGAATACCAATTAAGCTTACATCATCCTCTGCAATCGTTTTAATTGCACTTTTCTTGTTCATCATACAACAAGTAAAGGACATGGAGCAGGTTTGTCCCGAACGAATAAAATAGAGAAATAATTCATTCCCCTCATCGTCTTCTCTAACAACCTTTATCGTTCCTCTAATCAAAAGCGGAACCAGCTTTATGTAGCTTCCGTAATCCATAATGACATCTCCTTCTTTGAACTCCATAAAAGTTCCTACAGAAGCGATATCCTCCTGTAGTTTTTTTTCAGCAATTTCAGGGAAATGCCTGCGCACTAAATCAATCAACTCGGCCATAAAGGAATCTTATTTTAAGTTTTCGAGCTTTGTTTCTATGTCCTGTAAGCGTTTATCCAGCTCCATTAATTTAGCCAAAATAATGATATGTGTTTTTTTGGCATCAATCCCAACGGGGCTCGAATCACTGTGTATTTGCTGGGCTATTTGATCAAATAACTCCTTTTCAACTTTTAAATCCATCTTGATATTTATTTAAACAAACTTATTTTACAATTTTACTTTCCCGGCTCTGGGATCATATTTTACCACAATATTGATCCAAATAGACCTGGCGAAGCGGAAAATAAACACAAAAAATATGATGCAAACCGCTATCAGGGCAAAGAATGAGGCAGCCAGGCTCCAATCGAACACCCAATGCACAAGAGCTACAAAGCCAATACAGAACCAACCCATAAAAATATAGGAAATAAACATCGCCCCGTAATAGAAACCCGGTTCAGGCATATAATCCTGCCCGCAATTTTCACAACTATCTTTCATGTCAAAAGGCCGATCAAAGGAAAAGGAATTCCCATAGAATAAATCGCCTTCATGACAACGTGGGCATTTAAACCCAAGGATGCTATATAACTTACTGTTCTTTTTAAATAGTGCCATAAGAATTACCGATTAGGATATTAGGCTTGCTCAACAACTACTCAATGGGTGTATTTCATTTTGCTGCCTCCTCTGAAGAGGAAGTTACTTTTGGTGAACAGCGCCCCATCAGCAGCTACAGAACAAGGCAATTATTTATAAATTTAAATATGTCCATTTATTCATATAATGGATGAAATAAAAATGCTTTCAAAAAAGCATTTTTATTTCATTTATCTAAATCAACTACTACATATTGCAGTTGCAATTCTCAAGGCACTCAATGATCAGGGATACGTCTCTTTCCTTCAGGGAATACATCATGCTTCGACCATCTCTTTTCACACTCAGAATCCCTTTATGACGCATATTCTGGAGGTGATGCGATGTCAACGACTGCTCACTATTCAGTTTTTCGCATATCTCAGAAACAGATAATGCAGGATATTGCTCTAAAAGATGAACAATCCCCAGGCGCATAGGATGCGCTACCGTTTTCAAAATAAAGGCAATACGCTCCAGTTTTTCTGCTTCTTTCTCGTTAAAATACCCTGTTTTTAATTTTTCTGCCATGGTTACGAATATATGAATATATGATCATAAAATAAAACTAGCTACTATAGTAAATAAAATTCTGGAAGAATAGTTTCGAAACGATAATCCCTTTAGCCACCAGGGCATTCAGATTTTATTATTTTTAAACTCCACACAATTTGTCAAAGAACGACAGATTTTAATGGATCGTTCTATCCACCGAGTGCAGCTGCCCCACCCACGATTTCAGAGATTTCTTTAGTAATGGCCTCCTGACGAGCTTTGTTATAGGTAATCTTCAATTCTTTCAACAGCTCTTCCGCGTTTTCAGTAGCATTATCCATGGCCGTCATACGAGCACCATGCTCAGAAGCATTCGTATCGAGAAGAAACCGATAGAAGGTTGTTTGTAGGATACTCGGCACCAAATTAGCCAAAAGCCCTTCCTTGTCTGGTTCGAACAAATAATCCGCTCTTGTTTTACTTTCTTCCTCTTCTTTTTCAAGCTTAGCTACAGGCAAGAATTGCACAGCTTCAGCAAATTGCATCGCCGCATTTTTGAATCGACCATAAGCAACTTCAATTCTATCGTATTCTCCCTCTTCAAAAGCGTCCAAGATTCGTTTGCTCACGTTCGAGACATTATCGAAGCTCAGGTCAGAAAAAAGTTCAACATATTCATCTATCATTGGAGCATTTGGAAAACGGCTTTTGAAGAACTCATAGCCTTTTTTTCCAATACACAACATATGAAGACGCTTAGAATCATATAACTTGCTATATGGGCCTTCAATTAAACGAACAGCAGACCTGATAACATTGGTATTAAAAGCTCCACAAAGACCCCGATTGGAAGTTACCACTACAATCAATGCTTTATTTAATTCTCTTTCTTCACCGAAGGAAGTCACTGCATCTCCTTCGATGCTTGAAAGAATATTCGTAAGCATTTGATTTAGCTTATTAGCATAAGGGCGCATCTGTTGAATAGCCTCCTGTGCACGACGTAGTTTAGCCGCTGCCACCATTTTCATGGCGCGGGTGATTTGCTGCGTCGATTTCACGGATTTCATCCGCTCCCTTACTTCTTTTAACTTACCACTCATAGAGTTTATTATTTAACTTAAGTTGCGATTAAACGGCCAACGGATAACGGGAAACAGTATACCAATCTAAGGCCTTCTGCAATTATTAATGAACAAACATTATTAGGATTCGAAGCTAAAAAACCTAGCTGTTTCTGACATTGCCCCTTCCCCCTTTTTCTTTTACCGCAACTTGCATTATTTAATAGCGATTTAAGCAGTTCTCGCAATTAGGCTACCAACCAGATGGTTGCCCGATTCCGGGAACTGCTTAAGCTAAAAGGCATTTATTTTGTAAACTGTTTTACCAATTCAGCAGCTACTTGCTCAAGTACCTGAGTAGCTTCTTTTGGCAGCTTTTTAGTCTTAAGTTCATTCAAAGTATCCGCGTGGCTTTGTCTCAAGGTAGTAAGAAATAGTTCTTCGAACTCTTTGATACGTTCAACAGGAACCTTAGAGATCAATCCTTTTGTACCGCAGTAGATGATGGCAATTTGCTCTTCTACAGGAACTGGAGAGAACTGAGCTTGCTTAAGGATTTCCACGTTACGCTTACCTTTTTCCAATACAGCCAAAGTAGCCGGATCAAGATCAGAACCAAATTTAGAGAAAGCTTCGAGCTCACGATACTGTGCCTGATCCAGTTTCAAGGTACCTGCTACCTTTTTCATTGACTTAATCTGAGCAGAACCCCCTACACGTGATACCGAGATACCAACGTTAATCGCAGGACGTACACCAGAGTTAAAAAGACCAGACTCCAGGAAGATCTGACCATCCGTGATCGAAATTACGTTGGTAGGAATATAGGCAGATACATCCCCGGCTTGTGTTTCAATGATTGGCAAGGCAGTCAAACTTCCACCACCTTTGATCATTGGCTCACCATTTGCATCTTTAGCATCCTTCAAAGACTCAGGCAAGTCATTCATTTGACGAGCAATCTCATCATTATTGATAATCTTCGCTGCGCGCTCTAAAAGGCGAGAGTGCAGGTAGAATACATCACCAGGATAAGCCTCACGCCCCGGAGGACGACGAAGCAACAAGGAAACCTCACGATAAGCTACCGCTTGCTTTGACAAATCATCATAAATAATCAAAGCCGGGCGCCCTGTATCACGGAAATACTCTCCGATAGCAGCACCAGCAAATGGAGCATAGAATTGAAGCGGAGCAGGTTCAGAAGCCGCTGCCGATACGATTACCGTATAAGGCATTGCACCGTACTCTTCCAATACGCGAGCCGTTTGAGCAATAGTTGAAGCTTTCTGACCAGAAGCCACATATATACAGAAAACAGGTTCCCCTCTTTCGTAAAATTCTTTCTGGTTAATGATTGTATCCAATGCAACAGCCGTCTTACCTGTCTGGCGGTCACCAATGATAAGCTCACGTTGACCACGACCGATCGGAATCATGGAATCAATCGCTTTGATACCCGTTTGCAAAGGTTCATTTACCGGTTGACGATAAATTACCCCGGGAGCTTTACGCTCAAGAAGCATTTCATATTTTTCGCCAGTAATAGGGCCTTTACCATCTATTGGCTGGCCAAGTGGATTTACAACACGGCCAAGGAAGCCTTCGCCTACCTCAAGAGAAGCAATACGATTTGTACGACGAACCGTAGAACCCTCCACAATACCTTTACTAGAGCCCATCAATACCACCCCTACATTATCTTCTTCCAGGTTGAGTACAATAGCACGTACTCCGGTTTCAAATTCTACCAATTCCCCCGCCTGAGCGCCGGTTAAACCATAAACGCGGGCAATTCCGTCGCCCACCTGAAGTACAGTACCTACTTCTTCTAATTCAGCAGCCGTTTTAAATCCGGATAGTTGCTGTTTGAGTATTGCTGATATTTCATCAGGTTTTACATCAACCATGGCTATATTTATTTATTAATGATTAACAAAATTATATTCAAAAAAATTAAGCTTTCCCCGAAGCGATTGCCCCTGTATCTTTTTCTCCGGAACTTATTGCCCAGATATTAGTTTTAGTTCTTTGACATAAATTATAGAGAATAGAACTTCAAGATGATAATCCTTTCAGCCACAAGGGCATTCAAGGGGTATAATTTTGCAGTTCCACACAATTTGTCAAAGAACGTTAGTTTTTAAAGAGTTTAGCTTCGTATATGTTACCTGTAAATTCTTTTTTCAATTGCTCCAAATGGTGTTGAACACTTGAGTCATAGCGCTTATTATCAAATTCAATCACGAAGCCACCAATCAGGGCTGGATCAACCTCCACCTCTAAATCCACATTTTTATGAGTAACCCCACTGGATTCAAGTTTTTCCTTGATTTTATCCACGATGGCCTGATCCAAAGCAACTGCCGTTTTCAAGGTAACCGAAGAAATATTTTTCATTACCTTGTACTGATGGATGAAAGCATCAGCAATTTCCGGCAAGTAAGCCTCCCGGCCTTTTCTAACAATGATTTTCAAGAAAGCTAATGTCGCTTCATCATATTTTTCTTTGAAAAGCTCATCAAGGATAGATAATTTCTTTCCCGGTGTAATGATAGGGCTTTTCAGAAAAAGGTAAAAATCGCGGCTGTCCGTAGCGGCAGCCTTAAAAGATTCAACATCTTCCAGGACGCGCTCCAGTTTTCCCTGATCCTTAGCCAAGTCAAGCAGCGATTTGGCATATCGAGAAGCTATACGATTTACGGACATAGTTGTTTTTCTTAAAATTTATAAAAGAAAGCCTCTTTCATCATCTTTTGCTCCAAGACGCATTCCCTACGAATCAGGAGGCTAGCTATTCAAATTAGTTAAGCTTAATTTCTTCTGCCAGGCCATTCACAAAGTCCTGCTGTGCTTTATCGCTTTGAAGTTCTTTGCGCAAAACCTTTTCAGCGATTTCCAAAGCCATCAATCCTGCTTTGTTTTTAACGTCGATCAAAGCAGCCTGCTTTTGGTTTTCAATTTCTTGTTTAGCGTTCAAAACGATCTTTTGAGCTTCCGCTTTAGCTTTATCTTTAGCTTCATTAACAATAGACTCTTTCATCGTTTTAGCTTCCTGAAGAATTTTTGTCCTTTCTTCCTGAGCTTCTACCAGTAGCTCTTCATTCTTGGCCTGCAAAGACTGCATTTCTTCTCTGGCACGCTTTGCTTCATCCAAAGCATTTTGAATCGTATCTTCACGATCTCTCAATGCTTTTTGGATAGGACGGAACGCAAATCTACCAATTAGGAACCAAACGATCAGGAAA
The DNA here is from genome assembly GCA_964537285.1 of uncultured Saprospiraceae bacterium. GTDB lineage: Bacteria > Bacteroidota > Bacteroidia > Chitinophagales > Saprospiraceae > CAZHZT01. The sequence continues at coordinate 49,451 of CAZHZT010000027.1, forward strand.
ACAATGGATGTCCAGAACACTAAACCCGGATCTGGAAGGATTACATCGAAACCGGCGAGATATATTGTCATTTTGATATAAGTTTAAAATTAGTCATTCTTTTCTAGTCATCTTAGCCATTAAGGCAAGAACAACTAAATGCAAACCAACCGTTTGCATTTAGTTTTCTGTAAGGATTAAGCTCCTTGAAGTAGACCTACTACGATTGCGAATAGACCAGCACCCTCTACAAGGGCTGCAGTTAGGATCATGTTGTTACGAATATCACCTACTGCTTCTGGTTGACGAGCAATAGCTTCCATAGCTTTGCTACCAATCAAACCTACTCCGATACCTACTGCTAAAGCGGCCATTCCAGCTCCGATAGCTCCCATAGTTTGAAGATTTATATGATTAAAAAAGTGTTTACTAATTCTTTTAGTTCTTTGACATAAATTAATGCGCACCTTCGTGCTCATGGTGACCTTCTTCCACTGCTGCTCCGATATAAGAAGCAGACAGAATGGCAAAAATAAATGCCTGCAAGAACGCTACTAATAGCTCAATCAAGTTCATAAATGCCGTAAATAATCCACCAATCACTGCACCTACGGCAGCACCTCCTACATTCTGGCCATTCTTGCCGAACAAGAAGATCAAGCCGATCAAACTCAATATAATAATGTGCCCTGCAGAAATATTCGCAAACAAACGAATCATCAGCGAAAATGGCTTAATGATCAAGCCAAGAACTTCTACAGGTGTTAAGATTATTTTTACCCAAGCTGGAATACCCGGCATCCAGAAAATATGCTCCCAGTAATGGCCGTTGCCATTTATATTTGTTACTAAAAATGTAAAGACTGCGAGCGTTAAAGTAATAGCGATATTTCCGGTAACGTTTCCTCCGCCCGGGAAGAAAGGAACCAGCCCCAATAGATTACAGAACAAAACGAAGAAGAACAAAGTCATAATGAATGGCTGAAAACGCTCGTAATGCTTTTCACCAATCATTGGGCGTGTTACCTCCTCGCGAATAAACATAAAGAATGGCTCCATGAATGACTGGAGGCCGCTCGGCGCCTTACCTTTATTCTTCTCATAACCTCTTGCTACAGCAAAGAATACCAAGACCAAAAGAATGGCAGCAAGGAACATAGAGAATACGACTTTTGTTATAGAAAAATCGTAAAAACTGGTCAATCCACCACCCAGCATTCCTCCATCAATTTTACTTGGAGGATCTAAATCATATTTTTTCCCTTTGTACTCGATATATGCAACTTCGTTTTCCTTGCCATCCTTGCCTTGAACTTTTCTATGGCGCACATGTCCAACCTCAACCTCTCCTTCTCTGGGAAAATCACCTCCTGCTACCCTATTGACTCTTCCGTGATTAAGCACATAACCATCAACCGCAAGTGTACCGTGATGAAAAGCACTAGACATCATAAAAGACCAACCTTGCTCTGGAGCATACAACATACAGGGAAGTGGAAGATGTACTCCTTTCCAGATATGAAACTCATTGGCATCAGAGATGTGGTGCATAACCGTAGAAACCGGATCGTACTCACCTGGCTTTTCATTGCCCTCTTCCGAGTGGCCTTCACCTTTGTGTCCATCACTTTTAGAGTGATCATGATTTTCATGTCCATGATCTTTATGATCATCATGCCCATTGTCGTGCTGATAGGCAAGAACGCTGGTAGAAACAGCAAAAACTAACAGAAAGACACCAATAATATTTTTGAACATACGATTCGTTTTTAATAAAAGCGGAAAACGACCCACAAGCCTCTCATAAAATCGACGCAAAGGTATGTATTATGTATTTGATTAGGAAACCAATTTTATTTTTTTTAAAGAAAAGTAGATAGAGTTTAAGGGGTTGACTTATCACTTCGGATATTCCGGCAAATAAAAAAGGGGACGCAGCTGCGTCCCCTTTTTTATTTGCCGGAATATCCGAAGTGATTGGTAGAGATTCTAAAGTTAAAAGGATAAGAATTAACGGGCATAAGTGACGGCCCGCTTTTCTCTGATCACTGTTACCTTAATATGACCAGGATACTGCATTTCATCCTGAATTTTTTGAGAGATCATGAAGGACAAGTCATCGGCATATTGGTCGGATACTTTTTCACTTTCCACGATTACACGCAGCTCGCGCCCGGCCTGCATAGCATAGGCTTTCTGAACACCATCATGGGTCATCGCCAACTCCTCTAATTCACCAATACGCTTAAGATAGCTTTCCAGGATTTCACGACGAGCACCAGGACGAGCACCGGATATGGCATCACAAGCCTGAACAATTGGTGAGATGATATTATTCATTTCAATCTCATCGTGGTGAGCTCCAACGGCATTACAGATCACTCCATGTTCTTTGTACTTTTCACAGAGTTTCATCCCCAAAATTGCGTGTGACAATTCCGTTTCTTCTTCTGCTACTTTTCCGATATCGTGCAACAAGCCCGCGCGTTTAGCCATTTTGGCTTGCTTGGAGTTTAAGCCCAATTCTGCGGCCATTATTGCGCAAAGGTTAGCAGTTTCGATGGAGTGCTTAAGCAAGTTCTGACCGTAAGAAGAGCGGAAACGCATACGACCGACCATTTTCACCAGGTAAGGATCAAGGCCGTGAATATCGAGGTCGATGACTGTACGCTCACCGATTTCGACGATTTGTTCTTCCAGCTGGCGGCGTGTTTTGGTTACGACTTCCTCAATTCGAGCCGGGTGAATACGTCCATCGGCTACCAGGCGTTTAAGCGACAAGCGTGCCACCTCTCTTCGGATAGGATCGAAGCTTGAAATAACGATAGCTTCCGGCGTATCATCCACAACAATTTCAGCACCGGTGGCAGCTTCTAATGCGCGGATATTCCGGCCTTCACGCCCGATTATTTGCCCTTTCAAGTCATCTGAATCCAGGTTGAAGACCGAAACGGTATTTTCGATGGTATACTCAGCGCACATACGCTGGATGGTTTGGATAACAATTTTCTTGGCTTCTTTATTGGCATTGACCTTTGCCTGAGCGATCGTATCTTTTACAAGAGACATGGCATCATTTTCAGCTTTTCCTTTTATAGCCTCCATTAATTGCTCTTTAGCATCCTGTTCTGAAAGTTTAGCCACATTTTCAAGAGCTTTAATTCGTTGTTCGTTAGCGGCGTCCAGTTCTTCCTTTTTCTTTGCTACGATTTTGAGTTGTTTTTCCAGGTTTTCCCGAATAGCTTTCACATCGGTTTCCTGTTGCTCCAATTCGTTTTTGTGTTGATTGAGCTTTTCGGTTTGCGCCTGAATTTTTTCTTCTCTTTGATTAAGTTCTGATTCGCGGCCTTTGAGCTCTACTTCGCGTTCTTTCACTGCCAACTGGAACTTTCCTTTTTGACTTTCCAGCTCCAGTTTCATCTTGGAAAAGCGTTCTTTAGCTTCAGCAATCTTTTGTTGTTTGATCGATTCGTGTTTTTGCTCTGCCTTGCCGACAAGCTTGTCTGCTTTGCTCTCAGCGTCTCGCATTACTCTATCAGCAGCACTTTTGGCTTCCTGAAGCATTGAGTCTGCTTTATTATTTATCTCTTCAACTTTAGATTGATTGCGTTTTTCCAGGATCACTTTCATCATGAAGAAGCCCACTACAGCTCCACCGATTAACCCTACTACTATACCTATTATTGATTCTATTCCCATTGTATTACATTTTATTTATAGTTATATTAAAAAATAGTTCTTTGACATAAATTGTGGAAAATGGAACTTCAAAATGATAAGCCTTTCAGCCCAAAGGGCATTCAAGGTTTATCATTTTGAAGTTCCACACAATTTGTCAAAGAACGAAAAAAATAAAGATTTTCTACGAGTTAATTTAACAGAAGATATTCATTGAAAAGAGATACGCCTTTTCAATGAATATCTTCTGTTAAATTAACTCGTAGAAAAATTAGTTCTTTGACGAATTAATCCACTAGTGGATTAAGTTGTAAGTTTTTCCACACATAAATTTTGGAGTTTTCGA
>CAZHZT010000028.1:0-52834 GCA_964537285.1 uncultured Saprospiraceae bacterium
TCCTTTCCAAATTTTCAAAGAACTTCGTCTTTATTAGTTTTGTATGGTTTCAAAACTTTTTGTATCATATTGAACAACTTCCATGCCATATTCTACATGCTTTTAGAAGTTTTAGTTCTTTAACATAAATTGTGGATAATGGAACTTCAAAATGATCATCCTTTCAGCCAAAAGGGCATTCAAGGGTTATCATTTTGAAGTTCCACACAATTTGTCAAAGAACGGAAGTTTTTACTAAAATTCCTCCGAAAAACGCTATATTCAGCAGCAACTGTTCAAATAGCAGCTTTTCCCTGAATTACTTACTTATTAATCTGGATTCATGGATATATGTTACTTGTGACTTTAAGTTTTTTGTAATTATCTAGTGCTTCAAGAACTAGTAGTTGGCTTTATTCCTTCTTTGCAAGCAAGTTTGAAAAGCTTTTAAGTAAGTATTAGATGGCCAATATATAGCTTCCATTGTCAATCTACTTGATAATCAAATGCTATTAAAGATATTTTAAAATGTTGGATGCCAAAAATGTTATTATTCAGACTGATCGGCTTAACTTAAGAACCTGGACTTCTGCAGATGTGCCTCTATTATCAAAAATTAACCAAGACAAAAATGTAATGGAGTTTTTTCCAGCCCTTCAGGATTCAAAAACGACTCAACAAAAAATTCAGCGATATAATCTTGACATTGAAGAAACAAACTTTGGTCTTTTTGCCACTGAAATCAGAGCATCCGGGGATTTCATTGGATTTATCGGCCTAAACCGTACCACATTTAAAAGCTTTTTTACACCTTGCATAGAAATTGGTTGGCGCCTGGCGTTTGAGCATTGGGGAAATGGTTATGCGACAGAAGGAGCACGTGCTTGCCTGCAATATGGCTTCAGGGAACTTAAGCTTTCTGAGGTTTATTCTTTTACTGCAGTTTCTAATTTTCGTTCAGAAAACGTAATGAAAAAAATTGGTATGACAAAAATAGGCGAATTTGATCATCCTAAATTACCTGAAAAGCATTGGCTTCAGAAGCACGTTTTATATAAAATTAAAGTTCTTTGACATAAATTGTGAAAAAATGGAACTTCAAAATGATAAGCCTTTTAGCCACAAGGGCATTCAAGGGTTATCATTTTGAAGTTCCACACAATTTGTCAAAGAACGAAAATTAAAAATGTAAACGGATGGAGACACTAGAACATCTTTGGAAAACTGAACTCGTTGATTGTATCCATTTTTTGCACTCAAAAGGATATGCTCCGGCTACCAGTTCAAATTACTCATTCAGAATTCCTGCTGCAAAGGATATCGTTATCTCGGCTTCTGGTATTGATAAAGGCGAATTCTCTGAGGATGACCTGATGAAAGTTGACCTCAAAGGGGTTCCCATAAACGATGATCGAAAGCCTTCGGCTGAGACTTTATTACACACAATGATATATAATAGGTTGCCGGAAATTGCATGTGTTTTACATACGCATACCGTTTATAATACAGTTCTTTCTACCATCTATCGCTTTGATAAGGAGTTAAAGTTAGGAGGGTTTGAGGTACTTAAAGGGCTGGAAGGTATTAATACACATGAAGTTTCTATAAAAATTCCTATTTTTGAAAATAGCCAGGAGATGCCTAAATTAGCTGAAAAGATATCTGCTCATTGGGAGGAGCATCCGGATATGAAAGGTTTCCTTTTAGCAGGGCATGGTTTATACTCCTGGGGAAGTTCCATTGCCTCGGCCAAGCGGCATATTGAGTTGCTTGAGTTTTTATTCGAATGTGTATATTTGATTGGGAACTTCAGGAAGTAAGATGAAATAAAATTACCTAATCCAATATAAATATTTTCCACCTATGGCTGTACTACACGTACCAGATCAGAATACCAAAATTACGGATCAAAATGAGATCAAAGCATTCCTCGCTGATAAAGGTGTACTCTTTGATCAGTGGGAAGCCAATGTAGAATTCGATGATGATGCAGATCAGGATACTGTTTTGGCTGCCTACAATCATGTGTTACAACCTTACATGGAAGCCAATGGATACAAAACGGCTGATGTAATCAGCGTTAATCCAAACACTCCGAATATAGAAGCTATTCGGACAAAATTCCTTACAGAGCATACGCATTCTGAAGACGAGGTTCGCTTTTTTGTAGACGGCGAAGGCTTGTTCTGGTTCAATCAGGAAAATGGCCATCCTGTTTATTGCGTGGTTTGCCAAAAAGGCGATCTGATCTCAGTGCCGGCAAACACGAAACACTGGTTTGACTTTGGAGAGAAAACATTTGTGAAAGCGATCCGTGTATTTATCGATCAATCGGGCTGGGTGCCAAGCTATACGGAGTCTGGAGTTGATTCAAAATATAACGAACTTAAGCTCGGCGCATGACCCAATTTATTTTAATGGACATAGAGGGAACAACTACTTCAATTGATTTTGTGCACAAAACGTTGTTCCCTTATGCTTCTGCTCAATTGCCTGCCTTCATTCGCTTGAATCATCACCGCTTTGAAGTCCAGGCAGAACTCGCTTCCGTTAGAGAGACTGCAAAAGCGGAATTACAAAAAGAAATTGAGCTCGAAGGCTGTATTGAATTGCTACTTCAATGGATTAAGGAAGATCGCAAACATACAGCCTTAAAAGCTCTTCAGGGTTATTTATGGAAAGATGGCTATGAAACCGGCCAGTTTAAAGGGCATGTTTATGAAGATGTTCAGCCTTGCTGGGAAAGATGGCGAGAAAAGGGCATTCGATTAGGCATATACTCTTCCGGTTCGGTAGCAGCTCAAAAACTTCTGTTCAAATATTCCGAAAAAGGGGATCTTACACCATATATCGAAGCCTACTTTGATACGACTACCGGGCATAAGCGAGAAGCAGATTCCTATTCAAAAATTGCGGCTCACCTTCAGTTAAATCCATCTGAAATCCTGTTTCTGTCTGATGTAAAAGAAGAACTTGAGGCCGCCCAAACGGCAGGATTTCAGGTGTTACAGGCCTTAAGGCCAGGAATTGTTCCGGCAAATGGGATGAATGGGGTTCGCAATTTTAATGAGATCGTTCTTTAAATCGAACCCTGCTTGACTTTAATTTTTACGTTCTTTAACAAATTGTGTAGAGTTGAAAAATGATAAAACCTGAAGCACTAGTGGCTAAAGTGATTATCATTTTTAAACTCCATTTTATCACAATTTATGTCAAAGAACCATTATTTATTTGGTAGTGGGGTGAATCCGTTGATACATAGTTTTCAAGGCCCCATGTTAAAGTGTTTGCAAGCAACTGTCCACATTTTTGACCCACTACCATTTATTTGTATTACTTCGTAAACGCTTTCTCGTTTATCGTTCGACTGCTTTCGAGTAAATATAATCAATATCAAAATTCACACCCCTACCATCTAAATGGAGGTGGAAGTTGCCGCCATTAGCAGAATTTGCCATATCTGCTCTTGAACAAACGGTCAATACTAGATTATTGGCATAATGCAATTCGTAACCTTCTTGATCTGTAAATTGTGGTTCGCCCTGAATGACATGACCAGGATAGTGTAGGAAGACATATTCGCGATAAGCAGCCATTGGATCTTTCGCTACTTCGGGATAGGTCATTCCAGATGCGCCGTGATTAAAGGCTAAGCTGCTGGGGTTGATCTCTACCCAATCCCATTCACAATCACCACCGGAGATGGGCCGGTTAATTACATTTACAAGCACTTCTTCACCACAATTCAGTGTACTGACGTCCTTACCTAATGCCCAGATAATTTGATATACCCGCTTGCAATCCGGTTTGGATTTTACAGTAACATGTAATTTTATATCACCCCCCCAGTTATCTACGCGGTTCACTTTTACCTCCCAATTATAATACCAGGGAGTCTCGTATTGAAAAGTCGGATTATCCCGATCGTATTGGTTGCCCAGTACAATTTCCTGCAGTTCGAAAGTCTGCGCTTGGGCAGGGGCCAGCAACAGGGCTGCCAATGCCAGTAGCATAGCTATTTTGATTATGGTAATAATGGTTAACTTTCTCATGATTGATACTTTTTTGATTATGTACCAACGTATGGTATATGAGGAAAAGACACAATGACTTTTGTAATGGAAAGAGGGTGATATTTGATACCTGCTCCAGTTGTAAACTAAACATGAGCCATCCCGAAAATTCGGGATGACTCATGCTTAACAAAACCAGTCTGTTGGAGGCATTCCTTTAACTATTAGCACTCTGAATAGCGCCTTTAATAACCATGCCCACTCCAACAAGCATTGCTCCGTACCAGATGCGGTCGGTAGCCATGGTGGCAACAATTCCACCGATTAATAGCAAAAGGCTAATGCCGAGAACAGCCTCTTAATTTCTGTTAGTTATTCGACTCTTGATCATTCGAAAAATTTCCTTGATGGCTAAATACACTCCTGCCAGGAATGTAAGAAAGCGGGTTTTTGGAATAAACATAGTTTCCAAAAAACTTATAAAAATTAGCAGCAGACCAAACGAAAATGATAACCAATCCTTTCCTTTTGGTGCATCATAGGCATGAGATGCGGCTACTATAATAACAATTGTAAGGATAATTGAAAAAGGAACCCATTTGGAGTGAGGAAAAAGATACAAAATAATGGCGATCAGGGAAAAGCCAAAAATATATTTACAAATGCCCAAAAAATTCTTCCATTGTAATTTTCGCTGAGCACGGCTTGGTTTTTCCTTGTAAATATCTTCGCCATAAAGTTCAATCTTTTGGGCTTGCAATTTCCGCTTTACTGAGCGAAAGGCTTTAGTTGCCATTTCATTGGCTTCATCACCAATAATTCCTTCTGAAGCCAGGTAGTCGATTACTTCTTTTCTGCCGGCATCGCGCAAAAACATTCGGCTGGCATTTTGAAAAATTACCTTGTCTTCTTCATCCATCTTCTGAAAATCAAATGAATGCATTACTATGGTCTTTGGTTCTTAGACATGAATTATGATAAAATGTAGTTTAAAATGATCATTTTTAAACTACACGCAATTTAGCAAAGAACGTGATCTTTTACAATTAGTATCTCTTGTGTTAAGCTGGTCATCAAGCCCCCTTTCTTAAATAATTCTTCAAAATCGGGATCAATTTGACTAATAGCGTAGTAGAATATTAAAGCAATTTCGTATTTAGAAAATAAAGATCTAATAATGTTTAGAAAAAAAGGACGGTCGATTTCGCTTTCGAAGGTATAATCCAATAGATGCTTAATATTTTTGAAATATACCTCCAGCATGCCTTTCTCATTACTGTAGAAATCTTTGAAGTAGGCTCTGAGAATTTGTAGTCCCTCCGACCCCGCAAGATCCTCCCTGTTTCTAAATTGTCTTTTGTGCATATAATAAATATGGTAAACAGCCTCTCTTCCTGTTTTTCGTCTTTCCTGATCACCAAAGAGTTCTACAATAAAAATGCCTTGAAGATTTTGAAAATGGATATCCAATAATTTAAAAAAGTTGGCTCTTCGGGTCGGTAGTGCCTGGACTTTAAGATCCTTCTTAACATCCTCTTTCTTGATATCCTGTTCTCCTAATTTATCAATGATGTTTAAGGTATTGCTTCTCAGGCGGTCCAGCCCAACTTCGATCTGTTCATAATCCAGGGTGTTTTGAGAGGAGACGTACATCAGATCATTATACTTGCTTTTAAGCAGAATAAAATCATTAAAAATATTCGAATTTTTATCGATTATTCCTTCCAGGCCTTCAATGCCGAAGTTCAGGCCCTTTGCGACTCGTTCTTTTAGTTGAGATTGTACGTCTTTAAGGTTCATAAAACGAATTTAGAATAATATTTAATAAACGCGCCTACGGCGCGAAATTCCTTCGAGAGGGAGGCCGAAAGGGCAATTTTGCTTCGCAAAATTGCCCTTTCGGCCTCCCTCAAAAGAAAATATCGCCGCGAAGCGGCGTAAATTTGGTTTTGGATTTCCAAAACGAGAATTGCGGATCAATTATAAAAAAATTCCCTTTTAGAATAAAATTTAACGGTAATTCTAAATACTTTTTATCTTACAGTTGTTTAATTCTATAGGTTTAAGCAGTTTAAAGAGTTGAGAGCGTTTGGGTTAATATTAGCTTTCAATTTTCTAAACAGCCTAAGCTACAACGATCTATACCTTAAACATCGTCTTATTCCATACAATCAAATCAAAAGCACACACTATGAAAGTTTCATTTTTTATAAATTATCATACTCAATGGGGGCAACAAATTGCTATCACCGGGCCAGGGGAAACGTTCGGTGAATGGAATATGCAGGATGCACTCATTATGAATCACCTTGGAAATGGTTGGTGGAATATTGAATTAGAACTGGAAGATCAAAGTATTGAATATAAATATACGCTTATAACTAATAGCGAAGAAAATGCCTTCAATGAAGGAGGGCACAATAGAAGAGTAGACCTTTCCTCGGCTCAGGGGCGCATATGTATAATTGATAGTTGGCGTATACCGAATGCCGTTGAAAACGCTTTTTTTACTTCCGCTTTTAATGGTCTTATCTTTCAGCCCGACAATTATTCCGGCCCTGACTGTGTGAACTGGGATGTAGAAAAGGGCAATGTAGTTCGCTTTCAACTGGATTGCCCGCAAGTCAAAAAGGGGCAAAGGATATGTTTACTTGGGGGAATAGCAGAGCTTGGAAATTGGGATTTGGATGATGCGATTCTGATGTATAAGAACGAAGGTTCTACTCAGTGGTATTTTGATCTCCCTATCGAAGAATTGACCAGGTTTGAATATAAGTATGGCCTTTTTGATGAAGAGACCGAAACGCTCATTGGATTAGAAACGGGTTCAAACCGTAGCTTGAATCCTGAACAATTTGGAGAAGGTGATTTTTTTATTAAAAATGATGAATACTTCAGGCATCCGAACGGCCTATGGAAAGGAAGCGGGATGGCTATTCCGGTTTTCAGTATTCGCACAGAAGATAGCCTGGGGGTTGGAGAGTTTCTGGATATTAAAAAGCTGGTTGACTGGTCGTCTAAAGTAGGCATGCAGATGGTTCAAATCCTGCCGGTTAATGATACTACGGTAACCCACACCTGGAAAGACTCCTATCCTTACGCAGGTATTTCTGTTTTTGCCCTTCATCCACTTTATCTGAATATTGAGGCTATTGGAAATTTGGATAAAGAAGACAAGAAATTATATGTCGATGAACGCAGCGCACTTAACGCTTTGAATGAGCTTGATTATGATAAAGTAATTAGCATCAAAACTCAATTAGCCAGGAAACTTTACCTCAAAGACGGGGGGGCATTTCTGGAAGAAGATGCTTTCAAGGCATTCATGGAGGCTAATGAGTCATGGTTAAAACCATATGCTGCCTTCTCTTATTTGCGCGACAAATACGAGAATATTAATTTTAATGAATGGGAAACAGGGGCTTCATTTTCGGATGAACTCATTGAAGAATTAAGCCGACCGGGGACAGACTCCAATGAGGAAATGGGTTTTTACTATTTTCTTCAATTTCATTTGCATCAACAACTGAAAGAGGCTTCCGATTACGCCAGAAGTAAGGAGGTAGTGCTTAAAGGAGACATTCCCATTGGTATTTACCGTTATAGCGTAGATGCCTGGGTCGCTCCTGAACTATATAATATGGATGGTCAGGCTGGCGCTCCGCCAGATGATTTTGCGGTGAATGGCCAGAACTGGGGTTTTCCAACTTACAATTGGGACCGGATGGCGGAAGATGGTTTTGATTGGTGGAAAAAGCGCTTTCAGCATCTTTCCAATTATTTTGATGCGTTCAGAATAGATCATATTCTTGGCTTTTTCCGTATCTGGGAAATTCCTATCGATCAAATAGATGGTCTATTTGGACGTTTTAATAAAGCCTTACCTGTTCAGTTGAATGAATTTGCTGAAAGGGGCATTCCGTTTGATTACGACCGTTTTTGCAAGCCTTTTATTACCAATCAACTTCTTGCAGATACGTTTAAAAAATATGCTAATTTAGTAGCTACCAAGTTCCTTGATCAAACCGGAGAAAATAGTTATCAACTAAAGGAAGCTTTCCAAACTCAAAAGCAAATAAAGGAGTTTTTTGAAGAAGTAAATGCGGATAGCGAAGCGGAACAGAAGCTTATGCGCCAATTGATGGATTTGGTGAACAATGTTCTGTTTTTTGAAGAACCGGGCTCAAACCAGTCGGCGTTTCATCCCAGGATTAGCTTTCAGAACACCCATTCCTTCAAAGCGCTGGAACCTTCGGTCAGAGATCGTTTGAATAGTTTATATAATGATTATTTCTTCAGTCGGCAAGAATCATTCTGGCGCGAACAGGGCCTTGCAAAACTGCCGGCGATAAAATCAGCCACAAATATGTTAGTATGTGGTGAAGACCTGGGCATGGTACCTGAATGCGTTCCTAAAGTAATGAATGCGTTAAATATATTAAGCCTGGAAATCCAGCGCATGTCTAAAAATCCGAAAACAGAATTCCTTTCTGCTCAGGATATTCCTTACTTATCTGTAAGCAGCCCTTCTACTCATGATATGGCGCCTGTTCGGGCTTGGTGGGAAAAAGAAGAAAGTGACTATATTAATCGGTTTTACTACAATGTTTTGGGAATGGGCGGCAGCAGACCATTTTTCTGCGAACCCTATGTGGTGGAAGGAGTTATTAAGCAACACCTTGATTTTCCGAGCATGTGGGTGGTCTTTCCGTTACAAGACATCCTTGCCTTAGATAAAGACCTAAGAAGAGGCAACCCTTTTGAGGAGCGCATCAATGACCCAAGTAATCCGGAGCATTATTGGAGATACCGAATGCACCTGAGTGTAGAAGAATTGCTGCAGCAAAATGGATTGAATGACCGGCTTAAAAGAATGCTGGAAAAGGCGGGGAGGTAAGAATGGGATTAGCAAGTTGGGAAAGTTGAGCGTGTTTATAGCCTCTGAAACGAAATAGGCTTTTTAACAGCCTAGTGCTTCAGGAACTAAGATCGGAATAAAATGACAGGTCAAGGGGGATAAATGCCAAATGTCATTTTATTTTTTGGCGTAAATTATTATCTTTAAAGTACAAAAAAATTAAATACTCTGTAACCTAAGTTAGTGAATATTTTGAACGAAGGGATTTTTTTCTTCAACAAGGCAAAAAACGTAGGCATAGCCCATAGCTACGGCGAGGCTTTTTAACGAAGTTGAGGGAAAAAAGAACTCTTCAAAATGTTTATTAACTTAGGCTACAGAGTATTAAATACTATTTATATAGCACCTAAAAATTTTCTGTTTATGAAAAGACTCTTAATATTAATTGCTCTAGTTTCTTTCTTCGCTTGTGATAATTCTGTTATCAATGATGACATCAAGCCAGTTCCTGCTGAGGAAGCTGTAAACAACAATTCTGAAGCTATTATCATTGAATCCAACGATGATGGCCTTAATCAAAAAAGTATGCACAATGCTGCGATAAAATCAAGCTTTGTGGTAACTACTCAGAATGGCACTGTTTGGGAGCAAAACAATCTAGAGATCCAAAACAATTCTAAGGACGCAGTATCTTACGAGTGGGATTTTGGGAATGGTGAAACTTCTACAGATATGAATCCTGAATTTTCGTACTTACTGCACGGGGACTACACAATTACGCTGAAAGTAACCGATGAAAAAGGATACACGGATGTATCTACTCAGGATGTGACAGTACTTTGTATTTTTGGTGGCGGCAGCCACAGTGAATAATAACTGTAGTTGTTAATAAACATGAAAACATGAGTCATCCCGAATTTTTGGGATGACTCATGTTTCTAAGCTACTCATGAAACAATTGCCCTGAAAGAAATGGAAAGCGTCCTGTTTCCGGGTTCTTTATTCCAGCTTGTAAGGTAGTTCCTCCGTAGTCTTCAAAATACTCAATGCGGATTTGATGCAAGCCTTTTTCGAGGATTAAGGTTTCTTCCTTTGTTTTAGCACTGTGCGAACCATCATTATCTATGAGCAATTGGTTGTCTACAATTAAACGGGAGCCATCGTCTGAGCGAATATATAATGTATAAGGCTTCGTTTCAGGGACTTCGAAAAACCCTTCTAATACCAAACCAAAATGGTCATCTCTCCTTTCTGGTACATTTTCACTAATTGTTTTTAGTATACCTTGAGCTTTGGGTGTGAGGTTATTGAAATCAGGAAGTTTTTTCCAAACGCCTTCGTAGTAGGTATATTTCATACCATGTTTGGGCCCTTCAGGCTGAACAGCTGGAAGCGGGGCCATTTTTTTGAACGAACGTTCAGCAATGCGGCCTGTCTTGCCCTCCTTTGTATAGGTGCGTGCCCGCAAAACAGTTGTTTTATCAATGGTGACAGGACCAGAGTAAAAAGGCGATTGCAATGTTGGTTCAGTTCCATCCAGGGTGTAGTGGATAGCATGCTCAGGTGAAAGAGACCGCATTTCAACGATCGTTTCCTTTTCAAATACAGCTTGGTTTATGTTGAACCGAGGCGGAGGCGGTTGCTGCATAGATTTGCGCTTATCTTTACCATTATCTTTTGTAAGTTGAAAAGTATCAAATAACTGGCCGTTGTGGTCAATGGCTTTGAAGGAAAGATGGTTTTCAAATACGGCGAAAGTAGTGTAGTGATGCCCTGTCTGCAATTCTTGAGTAAACCATGAACGCGTTGGGTCGAAATCCTCTAACCCACCGCCGGCGCCTCCGGAATTTATATAAATAACACCATTTTCCATGCTGATGCGGTTTTTTAGCAAGGGCCAGGTACGTTCATATACGTGCGTATGGCCAAAAAGGCAAAAATCCACATTATAGGCATCGTATAGTGGTGTAAGGTCTCGGGCATGAGTTTTATATGTTGACGCACCGATAAATGTGTCTCCATGATCATCAGCTTCTGAAGAATAAGGAGGATGATGGTGCACCACAATCTTCCAGGGAGCTTCCGACTTAGCCAGTTCCCACTCCAGCCAATTAAATTGCTCCGATCCTTCCGTCACATCGCGATTGGTGTCAATCATGAAAAACTGAACAGGTCCGTATCGAAAAGTATAGTAATATTCTGGCGATGGTTGCGACATGTAGTCATAATACAGCTGAGCATCTTGCTCATGATTTCCTAAAACCGTATACATTGGATAGCGACTCATAGCTACATGCCCATTAGGAAAAAAATGATCGACCCAGTCGGATTTTTTGGTGCCCTGATCAACAAGATCGCCGGCATGGATTATGAAATGAGGTCTTTCTTCCCAAATGCGTTGTGCTATTTTGCCCCAGGCCCAGGGAGTACGGCTGTTGTACTGAGAGTCGCCAATAAAGGCGAAGAAGCAAGCATCTTCGTTGCGAACATTTGTACGAAATGTAGAAACCGGACTCACAATTTCCTTTCCATTATCAAAAGTGCTTCGTACACGATAGGTGTATTTGGTAGCAGGCTCTAAGCCTAATAATGCTACTTCATGAAGGGCGCGTTTGCCTTCCATGGATAACTTTAGGCTTAAATTAGGCTTAGAAGCATTGATTTTGGCTTCTCCATATTCAATAATGGTCGTGGCAGGGCTTGTTGTTTCCCACATTACAGTCATGGTGGTTAAGGTGCCCCATTGAAGGTATGGTTTTACAAGAAAGGAGTCGGGAGTGTTTTGTGCGTGTAATGCGCTCAAAAAGAAGAAAGCAAGGATTCCCAATAGTAAACGTGTCATGGATTTTCGTTTTTTGGGAAAGATAGGGGTTTAGTGTGAAGTAAGGGTTAAGAGGCTGTCTCATAAGGTAGGTTCGTTGTGGTGGGCAGGAATTTTTTTTTTGAGAGGCGTTCTTTTTTTAAAATTTTTACTAAAAACTTTAAAAAAAGAACGCCTCTCAATAGAAAACACTTGGTACTAAAACAATAAATTGAAGCCTAATCGGTAATTTCCTCTAGGTGAATCTAAAGGAGCAAAAACGGACCAGATTACATCAGTAGTTCCATAAACCTGGAACGTACCGAAAGTTGCTACTCCATTCATGCCAATATTAAATGCTCTGTCATCTCTCCAGGCATAGCTCGCTCCCAGGTCCAGCCAATCGAGCGCTTTGAATTGTGCGTTAAGGGCTATAGCCGGGAAGAACTGTTCCCGGAAGAACTCTCCGTAGACTAAAGCGCCGAATCGCCATCTTTCGTTGAATTGATATTGGCCACCCAGATAAAACTTTAAAGGCAGGCTGGTATTGTAGGATTCCTGATCTTCATCGAAAGCAAAGATCTCCTCAATAGTGTCTAAGGCATTGGAAAAATCCAGTGAGTCAAGCTCAAGGAGGCTATTAAATATCAAACCATCGTAATCTATAGGCCCCTGGCTGGAAAAATTATTAGTTTCTCTCCAGGTTATACCGCCAATGTCGAGAACGCTGGCGTTTAAGGTCAGTTTTTCGTTGAGTTCATAGCGCAGGCCAATGTCAATTCCCAGCCCAAGGTTATTTCGGAAGAAATCATCAACACGGTAAGGAGCTATTGTAAACTTGATTCTTCTGAGGGAATCAATTTCCAGACGGCCTGCGGAGTTCAGGAGATAATCTGTGTTAAGGGTAAGCTGATAGATATCGTCATCTGTGTAAAGGGATAATTTGTTTTTTCTGGTGGTGATATCTCCGGAACCCGTTAATAATTTTGCCCGGACGCCTAGGGAAAGCTTATCAAATTTCCGGGCTAAGCCAAAAGCAAATTCGTTGTAGTAGGTTATGGCCATATCAGCCTCCAGGGGAACTTCCTGGCCAATGAATGCTCCATTCCCCAACCAGGCCAGTTCGAGGGTTTCTTTGGTATAGTTCCAGTATTTATACTCCCGTGCCGCATGGCTAAAAGTAAAAAAATACTCTCCCAGAGGAAGTCCGAGAGAAAGGGTTTCATAATCACGATGGGTCATTATGATATTTTCATCTTCTGCTAGTTCGAGCAATCGATCTCCGTCAATATATTTTTCATCATCGCTTATTTTTACGATGAGTTCATTAAATCCTGCAGGAAGAGAAAGGTTTGAATAAGTGCCCGGTAAACCGATTATGAGCCTGGGATTTTCAGGAATAAATGACGGATTGGTTTTTTGGCTTTGCCAAAGAGTGTTCATGAAATTGAGGCCAAGCTCCTGTTGAGCGATCACAGGGCTGAAAGCCAATATTGCTAAGATAAATATAATGCTTTTTGGATTCATTTATTTTAGTTGAATGTAAGTTGCGATTTGTTTAAGACCTTCTTTTATGGATAAAGTAGAGATTCAAAATGATAATCCTTGGGTGCTCATGTCGCTTAAAGAAATATCATTTTGAATCAAAGACAATTGTTGTTAATAAGCCAACATAAAGGTTCGATTTACTCGTTTTCCTTGTACCTTCCTTTTAATCCTACTCTTAGGTTAAGAGATTGAGCTGCTTCCAGCCAAACGGACTGCTGACCTTGTTCTATGGTGGAGAAGATCACTTGTGCCAGCATTAGATCTGTGCCTGCTTTGATTAATGTAAAACGCTCTTCAGGGATAGGAGCGAAAGTCGTTGTGGTCGTCATTCCTGTTGCATTTCCAGCTTCATCTATGGGGGCACTATTTACGATCATTGTGGGGCCAGGAAATAAAGAGTCAATACGGATGCCCAAAGTATCTACAAAGTACATTTGTAAGCTGGCTTCAAGAGGAATTTCATTATCAGCTACGATTTTGAACTCTACCTCGGAAAGGTCGTCAAAAGATTGGAAATCAATATCAAAGGTATCCTGTGCGCCAAAGTTTTCGACACTTCCCCAAATCGGAAGATCTACTTCGACCTGGACTTTGAAGAAACTGGTATCCGTCATAAAGCCAATCGTACTGGAAGAAATGTCGGCATTGGTTTCTGCCTTTATGTCGTAGGTAACGGAAGAAGGTCCGGCTGCAACGGCTTCGCGGATATTGGAGTTTTCCTTATTGAAATCAAAGCGGGTAAATTTTGAAGATCCGGCTTCATTGAGTGCCGGGTAATCAAAATCAATTCCATCTTCGAGGAAAGCACTTTCCAGAGGGAACTCTGTTCCGTCAATGGTCACAATAGAGAGTTCCTCGATTAATGATCTTACCGGGAAACCAAAGGAGTTTTCAACTAAAAGGGATATTGTAGGATCTTCGAAGAAGACGTCACTATCCGTCCAGGTATCAAAAAAGTCCAGATTGATGGTTCCTGCATCTACTTCGTAAATTTCATTGCCCAGAAAACCTTCAGCGTAGGTGAATTTAAGGTTGAGTACGCCTGCTGTAAAGTTAGAAAGCGTATCTCTTTGGCCGTTAGAAGCGCGGATGGCTTCGTAGATTACCGTTATAGAATCTTCACTGGGTAAAAGTTCATAATCGCGCAGCGAGAAAATACTCAACTTGGAAACAGGTACAGAGCCTTCATAATCGACAGAAATATTTTTTTGAAATATTTCACCATTTTTTGTCAGTTGAGGCATTTTGATATTTACGTCGAGGTCATATACATGGAAAGATTCAAAGCTAAAGACCATTTGCCCGTCATTGAAATACATGTAGGTAATTTCTATGTCTCCATCAAACTCAAAAGGAATCTTACTTAATGTATCATCGATAATGGTTCCGGCAATAGGCGGAATTTCAAAAACATCTTCCGCAACAATGGTAGCAACATCGCCTCTGTAGTTTAGGCGCATTTTCCCATCCGGCTCTAAAAGGAGAGAAGTGTTTTCATCGATTTCTTCCAGCAATTCCTGAAGGGAAATGGTTGATTGGAAAAGTGGTGCAGCAAGTTCACCATTATAATTCCCCACTTCAATACCCTCGAATTCGCTAATTTGATTGCAGCTAATCACAAATACTAAAGCTATTCCCAGGAATAGCAGATTTTTTGTTTTTTTCATCTTAATAAATTTTACACATTCAGCCCAAAGACTGATTAGCTCAGGTTTAGTAGACTTTATTATTTTAGAATAAAGGCTGGTTCATTGAGCGAACAGCTCAACTTGAACTCTTTTGCAATTACTATGCCTTTTTAAATATTACGTTCTTTGACAAATTGTGGAAAATGGAACTATATATCATAAGAAACTCTATATTCAGGAATAATAACGTCATTGAAGCCATCTTCCTGCAATTTTTCCGAAAAAACATTTTGGGCATCACTATTTCCGTGCACCAGGAATACCTTACGTGCTGAATTTTTTTGATTGGCTAAAAACTGTCGAAGTTCTTTTTGATCGGCATGGGCAGAGAAAGAATCCATAACTTCCACATTAGCCTTTACAATTTTCCAATGACCAAATAATTTAAGCGCAGCAGCATTTGCTCGTAACATCCCTCCGGGAGTGCCGGGAGAGCAATATCCAACGATTAAAAAAGTATTTTTTTCTTGATCAATGTTGTGGTAAAGATGATGTTTCACTCTTCCTGCATTCATCATTCCGGAGGAACTAATAATAATGCAAGGTTCTTCCGAAACGTTAAGTGCTTTGGACTCTTCGGTATCTCGGATGTAAGTTAGCATATTGAAGCCAAAGGGATTGTCGTCAATTAGCAAATATTCGTTCAATTGATTGTCGTAGCATTCGGGGTGGGCTCCAAAAATGGTTGTTGCGTTTACGGCTAAAGGGCTGTCTACATATACGGGAAGGATTGGAAGCAGGCCTGCCGTTTCCAGTTGATCGAGCATGTAAATGATCTCCTGGGTTCTTCCTACGCTGAAGGCAGGGATAATGAGCTTTCCTTTTTTCTCGAGGCAAGTTCTTTTTAAAATTTTTAAAAGGCGTTCAGCTTCCTGGGGTTTTCCTTCATGGAAGCGATTACCATAAGTGGATTCACTTATTACAATATCCGAAGGTTCCATTGGCCGGGGATCCCGGAGAATAGGGCGATCAGGGCGGCCAACATCACCGGTGAATGCGATTTTTGTGGTTTGGCCATTTTCTTTAATTTTTAGATTAACACTGGCACTGCCCAGAATGTGTCCGGCATCTCTAAACTCCAGCTGTACGTCAGGGTGGATGGCGATAGAGTGATTATAGCTTATCGTTGTGAATAGATCAATGGTTTTGGGAATATCCGTTTTTAAATAAAGCGGTTGCTTCAGTTTTATACTTTTTCTTTTCCGCCTTAGTTTTTTTATTCTCTTATTATCGTATTCCGCATCTCTTTCCTGGATGTATGCACTATCAAGAAGCATTAAGGCGCAAAGGCTACGAGTAGCATGAGTAGCATAAATAGGCCCGTTGAAGCCGTCTTTTACAAGTTTGGGTATTCTTCCGCTATGATCAATATGCGCATGAGAAAGGATAAGGCAGTCTACTGAACTTGGTTCAAAAGGCCAGATTTCATTAAAAGAAGCCATGGATTTTTCGTTGCCTTGATAAAGGCCACAATCCAGAAGGATAGAAAAGCCATTATCCAACTCAATAAGATGGGCGCTGCCTGTTACTTCTCCGGTTGCTCCACAAAAGGTGATTTTCATAAATATATTATTTGACAGCAATTCTCGCTTAGAAAAAGGAACGCACCTACGGCCGAAAATCCTTTTTTTGAGGCAACTGCCTGGGCCAATTTTGTGAAGCTTACCTCAAAGGAAAATACTTCCGCGTAGCGGCATAAATTCGGTTTTCAAACCTAGAATTACTAATTATTTGAGGGAAAGATAGAAAATTATCCTTCTTTGACAAATTGTGCGGAACTTCAAAATGATAACCCTTGAATGCCCTTGTGGCTGAAACGGTTATCATTTAGAAGTTCCATTTTCCACAATTTCTGTCAAAGAACTAAAATTATTGTGGGAAAAGGTAAACGAGGTACTAGTGCTTCAGGAACTAAACCCTAAATTTCATTCGTCTCTCGTTCCGCTTATGCCGATTACCGCAAATTTGGTATCAAAATTAAGGGTTGACCCAATTGCATAGAGCAATTTCTTTTGCATATGCTATTTATTGGATTAACTTTGCAGCGATTTTAAGAAAAAGGAGTTTTATCTGTAAATTATCCAACTTTAAGATATGGCAAACATAGGTCGTGTTAAACAAGTTATTGGCCCCGTAGTAGACGTAAGCTTTACGGGTGAAGGGGCTAAATTACCTGAAATTTTCAATGCACTTGAAATTGTAAAAGCAAACGGCGAAAAGCTGGTTTTGGAAACTCAACAACACCTCGGAGAAAATAGCGTTCGGGCTATTGCGATGGATTCTACGGAAGGCCTGACACGTGGTATGGAAGTTGTCGATAGAGGAGCTCCGATTTCAATGCCGATTGGTGAAGATATCAAAGGCCGCCTGTTCAATGTTGTAGGTGAAGCAATTGACGGTATTGGCGCAGTTGAAACGGCTCAGTCTCTGCCTATTCACCGCACACCTCCTCGCTTTGAGGACCTTACTACAGAAACCGAAGTACTTTTCACAGGTATTAAGGTGATTGACTTGATCGAGCCATATTCTAAAGGGGGTAAAGTTGGTCTCTTCGGTGGTGCAGGTGTAGGTAAAACAGTATTGATCCAGGAGCTGATCAACAATATTGCAAAAGGTTACGAAGGTATTTCGGTATTTGCCGGCGTTGGTGAACGCACGCGCGAAGGGAATGACCTGATGCGGGAAATGCTTGAGGCAGGTATCGTTAAATATGGAGAAGAATTCCTTCACTCTATGGAAGAAGGTGGATGGGATTTGTCAAAAGTGGATAAGGAAGAACTGAAAAAATCTCAGGCTTCCTTCGTGTTCGGTCAGATGAATGAGCCTCCGGGAGCTCGTGCACGTGTGGCTTTGTCAGGGTTGACTATGGCGGAGTACTACCGCGACGGTGATCTTAATGATCCAACAGGTGGTAAAGACATCCTTTTCTTTATCGACAATATCTTCCGTTTTACTCAGGCAGGTTCTGAGGTATCGGCACTTCTTGGTCGTATGCCTTCGGCAGTGGGTTACCAGCCAACCTTGGCTACTGAGATGGGTTCTATGCAGGAGCGTATTACTTCTACAAAAAGAGGTTCTATTACTTCTGTTCAGGCGGTTTATGTACCTGCGGATGACCTTACGGATCCGGCTCCTGCGACTACTTTCGCGCACTTGGATGCAACTACGGTACTTAGCCGTAAATTAGCTTCTTTGGGTATTTATCCAGCCATTGACCCGCTTGATTCTACTTCTACCATTCTTAAGCCTGAAATTGTTGGTGATCTTCACTATAATACTGCTCAGAGAGTGATCTTTATCCTTCAACGTTATAAAGAATTACAAGATATCATTGCTATTCTTGGTATGGAGGAACTTTCAGAAGAGGATAAGCAGATTGTACACCGTGCTCGTCGTGTACAGCGTTTCCTTTCTCAACCTTTCCACGTGGCAGAGCAGTTTACAGGTATCCCTGGTACATTAGTAAGTATTGAAGAAACGATTCGTGGTTTCAATATGATCATGGATGGTGAAGTGGATGAGTATCCAATTCCCGCTTTCAACTTGAAAGGTACTATTGACGAAGTTATCGAGGCTGGTAAGAAAATGTTGGAAGAAGCTGGTGCTTAATTATTATTCTTCCAATTAATTTTCACTACAAAATTTCTGGCTAATGAAAATATCTGTATTAACTCCTGATCGTAAAATTTTCGAAGGCGAAATCACTTCAGTGAAAGTGCCTGGCTCGAAAGGAGAATTCGAAGTGTTAAATAATCACGCAGCGATTGTGTCTTCTCTTAATGAAGGTCGCGTTCGCGTTATTAAACAAGGGGAAGGACAACTTTCTTTCCATATCGAAAAGGGGTTTATTGAAGTTTTAAATAATGAGATCTCTCTTTTAGTGCAAGGGGTTAGTGCTGAAGAGACGGTTTAATCATACTGTTTAAATAAAAAAGCAAGGGGCTAAAAGTCATTCGCTGCTTAAGCAATGAATGACTTTTAGCCCCTTGTTTTTTTGTATCCTACAAAATATTATTTTTGAATAAAAAAGCATGAAGCTCCTAGAGCGTTATTATAGGCTTCGGGGAAAAAAGGTACCCTACTACGCTAAGTATTCTATCTGGATGATCATCTGGCGGCCCATTCGAAAGTTTTTGAATGTGGTTATCATTCCTAATATTCCTATTAATAGCCTTAGAATTGCTTTGTACAGATTGGTGGGTTTTAAAATTGGAAAAAATGTCTTCATAGGAATGAAATGCTACCTGGATGATTTAGAACCATCTCATACGCGGATTCAAGACAATGTCATTATATCCTATGGCTGCTATTTTTCCTTACATGGCCGGGGGCAAAGCAGGCTTTTCATTTCTATTCAAAAAGGAGCTTATGTGGGGATGCGTTGTAATATTGTTGCGACAAAAGGTGAACTGGTTTTGGGGGAGAAATGTATAATTGGTGCAGGGAGCCTGGTGAACAGATCTATTCCTGCAGAAAAAACAGCAGTAGGAGTCCCTGCACGTGTTTTGTAGGAAAAATAAAAACTTCTTACTCATTTAAGCTGTTAGCTTTTTTAGCTAGTTTTGCAGGCTACAGTGAACTAAAGAAAAAGGGACAAAGATGAAATTTAAACACTCTCCATATTTACTTTATTCCGACGGTAATGGCAATGTTTATGAGGATGAAAGCCTGTTTGCTGTCGGTCGTTCCGGCTTATATGCTGAGCCCATTCCAGAAGAAGACTGGATTGTTCTGCCAGAAGGGGGCAATTTGTACGAATTGCCTGGCCGCCGGGGCATCGGTATTGATGTAGAGACCGGAGAAATGCGCGAATGTGACAAGGGATGGGCAGTAGCTGCTTTTATTCCTCCTGCTTATACGGGATTGTATACGGCATCTTATGTAAATCAACCAGAGGCTCCTACCCTGCCTTTGTTTTGCTATACGGCAATTGGGTGGTACGATGATGAGTTTTATGTGCCCGCAGTGCGGATCGAGGCGGATATTCGCCAGGAGTGCGAAGGTTTTGATCAGGAAAAGGTCGAAAAGGGGGTGGAATATTTGAGAAAGCAATTTCCTCAAAATCGAGTGGTAGAGCATATTGCCAATAATTGTGCTCTGACTTACAGCTGCCCTGCTGCCCGCAACTATTTTATGGGACGTTGGGAATGCCCGGTTCCAACTTCTCCTGCCTGTAATTCTAACTGTATAGGATGCATTTCTTTTCAACCGGAAGATGAAACCATTGTCTCAAGTCATGATCGGCTGAATTTCAAACCAACCGCTCAGGAAATTGTCGAATTTACGGTGCCTCACCTGGAAAGTGCTCCATTCCCTATAATTAGCTTTGGGCAAGGTTGTGAAGGAGAACCCCTCTTAATGTGGGAAACAATTCGGGAAGCTATTATTCAAATCCGGAAATTTACGCCAAACGGAAGTATAAATATAAATACAAACGGGAGCAAGCCCGATGCCGTCGAAGCATTATGCAAAGCAGGTTTAAACAGTATCCGGGTAAGTATAAACTCTGCTCAGGATTGGCTCTACAATGCTTACTATATCCCGAACAACTATACTTTTGAGGATGTGGTGGAAAGCATTCGGGTGGTTAATCGTTATGGTGGCTGGACAAGTATCAACTATTTTGTACTTCCTGGTATGACGGATAGTGAAGAAGAATATCAAGCACTCAGGCACCTCATAAAAGATACGGGATTAAATATGATCCAGTGGCGGAACTTCAATATTGATCCGGATTGGTATTTAGAAAAAGTGGGTGTAGAGGATACCGAGGCTGCCATGGGCGTCAAAGTCCTTATGCAAAAGCTCAAAGAAGAGTTTCCTAACTTAAAATACGGTTATTTTAACCCTCCTATTGAACGCATTCGAGGTGATTATGAGCTTGACTTTGCTCATTAGACTTGTTCTGTAGCTGCCGGTGGAGCGTATTCCATTCTGTCGCTACCTGTTACTTTTAGGGAGAGGCACGCGTCAGTGTGCCTCTCCCTGAAGAAAACACCTTCTCAAGAACAGCGACAAAATGAAATGTACCCATTAAGCAACGGCAGAACAAGTCTATTAAACCTTAGAAATGAAGGGAAATACCAGAGATATTCAGGTTCTTTATGAAACCGATCACTGGCTAGCCGTTAACAAACCAGCTGGCCTGATAGTAGAGAAAAGCCCCTTTGAAAATTATACTTTGGAGGATTGGGCCCGGAGCTATCTTAGTGAACGGGTTAAAAAGCCCTTTCTTGGAATCGTTCACCGATTGGACCGCCTGACGAGTGGTGTTCTTTTACTGGCCAAAAAGAAAAGTACCCTCAAAGCTTTGAATGCTCAGTTTGAAGCGCGGCGCGTGAAAAAAACGTATCTCGCTTTAGTCGATAAAGCTCCTGATCAAAAAGCAAATACCTTAGAACACTGGCTTAAAAAGGATCTGAAAAATAAGCAAGCAGAGGTGGTTCGCCCAATGGCTCCGGGGAGTAAACCAGCTATTTTGCATTATCGGCTTTTGAATAGGTTGTCGTCTGCGTTTTTATTAGAAATACACCCATCTACCGGGCGTTTTCATCAAATTCGAGCCCAGCTTTCTGCTGTAGGCTGCCCTATTGTTGGAGATGTAAAGTATGGCGGGCGTGAGTGGAGTGAAAATGATGCTATTGGGCTTCACGCGACCAGGGTTAAGTTCTTTGCTCCGGATTTACAAAAAGATGTCGTCGTCAAAACTGAATGGCCACTTTTAGAAAATGAAAACGCCATTTAGTCATTTCGAGCTGTAAAAAAGGCAGCTTTTTTGATTCTAAACACCCCAAAGTAGATTGGCCGAACATTTGTATTGCCTTAGATAAAAGATCATTGTTGGAACAATAGGCAGTAACTTGCCGCCAACAATCAAAAACATAAAACTATGCAAACAATAAATTTTCAGCAGGATGTAATTGAAAGGAGCTTTGAAAAGCCCGTAGTAGTAGATTTTTGGGCAGAATGGTGCGGCCCATGCCGCATTTTAGGGCCTGTAATAGAAAAAATTGCCGAAGAGCAAACGGGGAAATGGGAGTTGGTAAAAGTAGATACAGAAGAAAACCAGGAGGCTGCCTATGAATATGGTATTCGAAGCATTCCTAATGTGAAAATGTTCCATAAAGGGGAAGTAGTTGCTGAGTTTGCCGGCGCCATCCCTCGAAATAAAATCCTAGAATGGTTGGATGAGCATCTTCCAAATGAAGATAAGACAGAGCTGGCTGATCTTTTAGCTCAAGAAGGTAAGTTAAGTTCGGGTGAAATGGCTGACCAACTGAAGGCCTTTCTTTCCGAGCATGGTGATGTTCTAGATGCGCGGGTTGCTTTAGCCAGACACTTGGTTATTACCTCCCCTAAAGAAGCGCTTGCTTTGATTCGGGATGTTAGAATGGGGGATTCACACTACACTGTTGTAGAAGATATTAGGGTCTTAGCGTCTTTCTTTGATTCGGACTTCATTGAAGTCTCGCCAGTGGCGGAAGCCCTGCAATCGGCAAAATCTGCTTTTCAAAACGATCAGCCTGAAGAGGGAATAAAGAAAATTATCGATGCTAACATGCATGATAAAAATTATGGAGATGATCTGCCCAGGAAGACAGCTATTGCCTTTTTCCGCCTTTGGGGCAGCAAACATGAATTGACGCAAAAGTATCGTAAAAGATTTGAAATGATGCTATATTAATAAGAAGGATAAAAAAGCAAAAAGCTACCGGCCGTTGGCCGGTAGCTTTTTGCTTTTTTATCCTTCTTCCTCCTTCTCAAATGGCATTAACCAAAAATTATTAACGCCTACTCCCTGAACAATACCAACCTTTTGTAGATTGAGCAACTCAAGCAGTGCAAGGAAAGTAATAATTGCATGAATCCTGTTCTCACATATGCGAAAGACTTTAGCAAATCCCGTTTTTGCTCCGGGTTTCACTTGTGAAAGGATATATTCTTGCTGTTGGACTACAGTATAGCTATACTGAAAAACCCGATGTACATTTTTTTTACGATTTCGATCATCGTATTTGCGCATCAGTCCTTCAAATGTTCGCAATAGCTTGAAAAGCGTAATGGATTCTAACTCGGAATCTGCAAGAGCCTGATTGGCTATTTTTTTCAATTCTCTACTGACATTTCCCCGCTCTTTTTGTTGGCCGCGCTTTTCTTCCAGATCCCTCATTTCTTCCAAAACACTTTTATAGCGTTTGTATTCCAACAAACGCTCTACGAGTTCTTCTCTTGGATCAATTTCTTGTCCCTCTTCATCCACTTCCCGGCGAGGAAGCAGCATGCGGGCCTTGATTTTCATAAGAGTTGCAGCTACCAGAATAAACTCACTGGCTAAGTCAATATTTAAAGCATCCATGGTATGAATGTAATCCAGAAAGTCATCCGTAATAGCAGAAATGGGAATATCATTGATATCCAGTTCGTCCCTTTCAATAAAGAATAAAAGCAGGTCAAAAGGACCTTCGAATTGAGGTAGTTTTATGGTGTAAGTACTCATGGTAATAAAATAATCTAGATCAATGCTCTTCTTCCCGGTAACTAATCACCCACAAGCCTAAAAATGTTAATATTCCAGTAACAGCAAGCACTAAAAAGCCCAGTGTTAATCCACCCAATAAATAAGGAGCGAACAAATTGAAAATATACGAAAGTACGGGAGCACCCAGGCAAACCACCCAGACCCACTTATCGTAAATTTTGTATTGGGTAAATATCCCAAACGCAAATAATCCTAAAAGTGGGCCATAGGTATAACCGGCAACTTTAAATAAAATGGTTATGACGGCATCATTACTTGATGCTCTCAGCCCCAGGATAATCAAAAATATTAGAATAGAAAAGCCAAAGTGAACGATGAAACGCGTTCGCTTTTTACTTTTTTCGTCTTTTTCACTTTTTTCAAACCCTAAAAAGTCTACACAAAAAGAGGTGGTCAGAGAAGTAAGGGCTGAATCAGCACTTGAGTAAGCAGCTGCGATCAACCCAAGGATAAAAATAATTCCGGTGGCGGGAGGAAGGTGTTCAAAAACGAGAAGGGGATAATACTGGTCTGTTAATACCTTTACTTTTGAGGTGAGTTCAATATTCTCTACATCAGGGGTTACTCCTATTGAAGACCCAAAGAGGTATAAAAGGGCTCCCAGAGTCAGAAAAAGCAGATTAACAAAAACAAGGACTATACTAAAACTGATCATATTGGTTTGGGATTGACGCAGCGTTTTACAGCTTAAGTTTTTCTGCATCATATCCTGATCCAGGCCTGTCATTACAATAGTGATCAATGCTCCGCTGATAAACTGTTTGAAGAAATTATTGGGATCAGACCAGGCATTTTCAAAGAAGAAGATTTGAGAGTAATCGCTCTTTCTTACCATTGTAACAAGATCTCCGATATTCATATTCATTTGTTTTCCGATGGCCAGAATGGTCAAAACAACGGCGACAAGCATGAAAAGGGTTTGAAGCGTATCTGTCCAGACAATGGTTTTGATCCCTCCCCGGAAAGTGTATACCCAAATGAGTGCGATAGTAACCATTACCGTTAATCCAAAGGATATGTTCATTGGACCCAATACGAATTTGTGGAGTACGATAGCTACCAGGAAAAGCCTTAAAGAAGCTCCTAAGGTTCGGGATAACAGAAAGAAAAATGCACCGGACTTGTAGGAGCGTTCTCCGAATCGCTTGTTGAGGTAGGTGTAGATAGAGGTAAGTTGCATCCGGTAGTACAAAGGCAATAAAACGAAGGTTATGAACATATACCCCAGGAGATATCCGAAAACCACCTGCATGTAGGAGAAAGAAATATTGAGCCTTCTGGTTGATTCGCCTGTTAGTTCTCCCATGAGCTCCGGTGTAGCTCCTACGGCACCAGGAATGGAGATAAAAGTTACTCCTGAGAGTGAGGCGCCGATCATTCCGAAAGCTACGAGATACCAGGGGGATTGCCTGCCAGCTAAGAAAAAGATTTCATTGCGTTCATCCCTGCCGGTGAGAAACGAAATAACTAAGAGGAGTAAAAAGTATGCGGCAATAACTCCGAGAATTAAGCCGGGCGTAAGGGTTTGTGGCATAGTATCGTGCATTCTGCTTATTGCAATAGAAAGCAAAACTAATAAAATGCCACGTTTTTGAAGAAAATCTTTTTGTTAGGGATCAGGAAAATAATACCCTACCCATTTTACTTGTCCTTTTTTCCTCAGGCTGTGTTGGAAAGCCTCGCCGTACCTTTGGGTCCCGAAGGCATTCGGGACAAGTTATGCCTACGTTTTCCGCCTAGCCTGAGAAAAAATTACTTCGCAAAATTTGGGTAGCTTATTAATTGCCTAATCCCTTAATCGAATGCCATTATTTGTTGCAGGTGCGGCCGCACCTGCAACAAATAATGGCATTCGATTGCTTTTCTATACTTCAGATAAGTAGGAATGCACAAATTTAATCGCCATAGCTCCTTCTCCTACGGAAGAAGCGACACGAGCCATGGAGCCAGAGCGTACATCTCCTGCTGCAAAAACCCCGGGAATACTCGTTTCTAGTAATAGAGGTTCCCTTTCTTTTTTCCAGGTCTTTTTGAAATGCTCATCCAGGACTACGTCCTTGCCCGTTTTAATAAATCCTTTTTGATTGCGGAATATCGAATCACCTAACCACTCCGTGTAAGGTCGGGCACCAATAAAAATGAAAAGGGCATCAGCGGGAACTCTCTCAGTGGATTGATCGTCAAGGTTTTCAATTACTATACAATCCAGCTTATCTTCGCCTATGGCTTCCACTACTTGCCTGCGGCCCTGAACTTCAATGTTTTCTATTCCGTTAATTTGATCGATTAAGTAGGAAGACATGCTTGATTTCAAGCTTGGTTTACGAATAAGAATCGTTACTTTCTCAGCAAATTGGGCGAGGTAGACGGCTCCTTGGCCAGCGGAATTTCCACCACCTACGATATATACTTTCTTGTTTTTACAGGAACGAGCCTCTGTAGTGGCGGCACCATAATAAACACCTGCACCTGTAAAATTATCTGCCCCTTTGGCCGGAAGCTTTCTATAATCTACGCCAGTAGTAATCACGACGGCTTTCGAATTAATCTTTTTACCATCTGCAAAAGTGAGTTCTTTGTAGCCATCTTTGATTTGAATTCCCTGAACTTCCTGGGGCATAAGAAACTCTACACCAAATCGTTTGGCTTGTGCTACTGCCCTTCTGGATAATTCAGCTCCGCTCAAACCGCTGGGGAACCCGAGGTAGTTTTCAATACGGGAGCTGGTTCCTGCCTGTCCGCCCGGTGCTCTGCGCTCGATTAGTACTGTTTTCAAGCCTTCGGAGCCTCCGTAAACCGAAGCTCCCAATCCTGCGGGGCCGGCACCGATGATAGCCACGTCATACATGTCGGATTTTGCTTGCAGGCTCAGTTCCGTTTTGGCGGCAATATCTGCAACTTTTGGGTTGGAAAGCGTGGTGCCGTCTTCAAAAATAACAAATGGCAAATCTTTGGTGGCTTGTTGGTGAAGATCCAAAAGCTCTTGTGCATTAGCACTGGTTTCTACATCCAGCCACTGATACGGGATAAGATTTCCGGCAAGAAAATCTTTAATAGCATGGGATTTGGGAGAATATTGGTAACCAATGACCTTTATTCCGGTAAACGGCGGGATATACTCCGCTTCCCATTTATCTAAAAGGTCATCAAGGACAGGATAGAGCTTTTCTTCAGGCGGATTCCAGGGTTTGGTGAGATAGTAATCGAGCTGTACATCATTGATGGCTTTAATAGCGGCATCAATGTCTGAATAGGCTGTTAACAGAATGAGGCCGGCTTCGGGATAAAAGGTTTTAGCTTTTTCTAAAAATTCCACGCCCAGCATCTCAGGCATGCGTTGATCGGAAATGAACATAGCAATTTCATCTCCTCGCTTTTTTAATTCTTCCAGTGAATTAAGTGCTTCATTGGCTGATTCTGTGCTAACAATGCGATAAGATGCTTTATATTTATTCCTCAGGTCTCGCCTCAAAGATCGTAATACCTGAGGGTCATCATCAACGGATAATATGATGGGTTTTTTTTCTGTCGCCATGACTTTAAAGGTTAATTGTATCAATATTATTTGGTTCTTTGACATAAATTGTGATAAAATGGAGTTTAAAATTATAATCCCTGAAGCACTAGGGCATTCAGGTTTTATCATTTTTCAACTCCACACAATTTGTCAAAGAACGTATTATTTTTCAATGGGAATACAAACAGTAAACTTCGTACCTTTTCCTTCTTCTGACTCTACCTCTACCTTTCCTCGGTGCCTGTCCACAATTCTTTTAACAATGTCCAATCCCATTCCGGTACCTTTCCCCAGGGGTTTGGTGGTAAAGAAAGGTTCAAAGATATTGTTTTTTACTTCTTCAGGAATGCCGCTTCCATTGTCGGCAATATCAATTTTTACGAACTCCCTGTCTTTATAGGTTTTTATGGACAGTTGACCGTTTTTCTCCATTGCGTCCAAGGCATTGTCAATGAGGTTTGTCCAAACCTGGTTGAGTTCACCGGCAAATGCTTTCATTTTGGGAATGTTATCGTCGAGTTCTTTGACGATATTAATACCCTTTTGTTTGAACTTATGTTTTAGCATAATAACGGTGCTTCGGATACCGTCGTGAATGTTTATAAAGTCTTTATCTTTTGCTTTATCCATGTGAGAATAATCCTTAACGGAGCGAACGAGTTTTTCGATCCTGTCTGCGGATTCCTGGATTTCGTTAACTAATCTTTCAAGATTAAGTGTACTTGCAACCCATCTAAGAATTGGAGAAAGGGTTTTACCTTTTATGGTCTCCTTAAATTTTTCAAGGTCATCGGGGCCAAGCGCAAAATCTACAAATATTTCAGCTAAATCATCCGCAAAATCTATATCATTTTCTTCTAACCAATCCAGGACATCATCTGTTGCTTCTTCTTTTTCCATCATTGAAAGGTTCTCAGAAGCGCCCATGTTTTTCAACTTAGAGAACAGTATTTCATTGACTTTGTCTGTCTGTTCTTCTGTTACGCGCATGGTGACTACTTTCTTGAACTTTTCGGGAGAAGCATGCACCTGGCTATGCAGTTCTGCAGCGCTGCGTACCATTGCAGAGGCTGGGTTGTTGAGCTCATGGGCAAGGCCTGCGGCCATACGACCCAAGGCCATAAGTTTTTCGTTTTGGGTACGCATCGTGGTAAAATGCCGGACTCTGTTGACCATATTACTGACAAGAACGCCCGTCAGGTCATAGCACTCACAAGTCATTGGTTTAAAAAAGTCTTTATGTAGAGTAAAAACGAAGGAATCTCTGAGAGCTATTCCAAAGCCGTTGGTCTTTGACATTCTTGAATAAGGGAGTACGCCGGTGATTTCCCCTGTAGCCAATTGGCCTAATTCAAGCCATTCACCTTTTTGTTGGAAACGGATGACCAGATCTCCGTCGATAACGATGAAAAGATGGTCTGCAGGGTCATCCTTAATGAAGATATATTCTCCTTCTTCATATTTTCTAAGCTCACCTCTGTCAGTAAGCCATTGAATTTGTTTTTCACTAATATCATGAAAGGGCGTAAATGATTTTATCTTGTGGGGAAGGTCGGATGGTTTGTCAATTATTTCCATAGAAGTTGAATAGAAGGTTTAAGGAAAAGCAAGATACAGAATGAATTAATTTTTCTGCTGTTTTGTTTACTTTTTAGGAGAAAAACTAGAATGTTTACAGACGATTGAGGACTAAAGTCTTTTAAAAGACTTTAGTCCTCAATCGTCTGTAAACATTCTAGTGCTTCAGGAACTAAATCCTTGATAGCTTTAGAGGCGATTTTTGTGTTTGACATAAGATGTTTATTAGATTTTATTCATTGTATTGCCAAATCTTTAACTTTGCTGCGTGAATTACTAAATTTTAAATATGCCCAGCTTTTTTCCAGCGATTCTCGCTTTGAAAAATGAACGCGCCTGCGGCGCGAAATTTCTTTGAGAGGGAGGCCCAAAGGGCTATTTTGCGAAGCAAAATAGCCCTTTGGGCCTCCCTCAAAAGAAAATATTGCCGCGAAGCGGCGTAAATTTGGTTTTGGATTTCCAAAACGAGAATTGCTGGCTATTTTCCATAGAATTAGATAGATGAAAAACAAACTATCCTTTTATGCTTTCTTGATTGCAGCCTTTTCATTGGTTTTAGCTATTTTTTATTATCCAAAATGGCAAAAAGCAGAAACAGAAGCAACCATCAGTTGGGATGTATCAGGTTATTATCTTTATTTACCAGCAATATTTATATATAAAGATGTAAAAAAGCTTGAATTTCTGGAAGAAATAACTCGGAAATATTCTCCAGATCCCAACATGGATCAAGCGTTTCAGCACTCCAACGGAAATAAAATAATGAAATATTCTTTGGGGCAGGCAGTATCTTTCTCTCCTTTTTTCTTTATAGCTCATGCCTGGGCTTCCATAGATAGCCGATATCCTGCCGATGGTTTTTCATTTCCCTATCAATTCATGATTAGCTTTGGAAGCCTTTTGGTGGCATTTCTGGGTATTTGGTTTCTGAGAAAAGTACTTCTCCGCTTCTTTAGAGATGAGGTAGTAGCTTTTACTCTTTTAGTTACCGTATTGGCCACCAACTATTTTGATTATGCTTCTATTACAGGAGCAATGACGCATAATTATGTTTTCACGATCTATAGTCTGTTGATTTTTTTTACTATTAAATTTTATGAAAGACCAACATTTACGAGAGCCGGAACTATTGGTTTTCTGGTTGGTCTGGCAGCCCTTACCCGGCCAACAGAGATTATTTCCTGTTTGATTCCTCTATTATGGGGTTTTGAAGGCATCTCAGTCAAAGGCATCAGTCGTAAGCTACAGTTTGTTTTCAAAGAAAACCTACTGAAAATCATCTTTGCAGGAATAGTCTGTGGTTTGGTAGGGAGCCTACAATTGATTTACTGGAAAATTGCTGGTGGAGAATGGATTATTTATAGTTATGAAGATCAAGGTTTCAGTTGGTGGCGCCCTCATTTATTGAATGGTTTTTTTGCTTATAATAATGGTTGGTTGGTATACACACCAGCGATGGCTTTTGCATTGGTAGGGTTTATCCCGCTTCTTTTTAAAAGTGCTAAGCTATTTTTACCAGTATTTGTATTCTCGGGATTATTTATTTACATCACTTTTGCCTGGGATATATGGTGGTACGGGGGTAGTTTGGGACAACGCGCGATGGTGCAGGCCTATCCTGTTCTTGCCATTTCGCTAGCTGCATTGATTGAATGGGTCTGGAAAACAAGTAAAATTTTAAAGTATTTGCTGGTTATCGTTTTCTCATTATTTGTGTATTACAATTTCTGGCTCACCTATCAAGCTCATTATGGAGGTCTTTATTTAGCGGGACAAATGACGGGTAGTTTCTTTTGGAAAACTCTGGGAAAATACGAGGTTCCAAGGGATGTGTTTAAGTTTTTAGATACCGATGAGGAATATCCGGGGAACCCCAAAAAGGAAATATTACTTTACGAAAATGATTTCGAGAACGATTCCGCTTTGCTTTCTTGTGATCTTCCTCCAATAAATGGAAATTACTCTTATTGCCTGAATAAGGAAAATCAGTTCACTCCTATTTACTTTGCGTCATTACAAAGTGGAACGAGTAATTGGGTAAGGGGGGAAGCAACAGTTTGGAGTCCAACCAGAGAATACGATATCTGGAAAATGGCCCTTTTCATCATCAGGCTTTACGATCAAGATAAAGAGGTAAAAGCTAAATTCATAAAGGTATATCGGCTATTGCATGCCAATGAAACCCGAAAAATTAATGTGGATATAAAGCTTCCGGATAATATTCCGGTAGACAAAGTTGGCGTATTTTTCTGGAACTTTGAAAGTAGCAACACCATTCTGGTAGATGATGTAAAAATTAAACAACTACAATAGGCTTAGTACTCTGGAACCTAAGTTGGGTTAAATAAGGGAACCTACGGGAAAAGAGGCGCTACCGCGCCTCTTTTCCCGTAGACATAAACTTCTTCACCCAATCACCAAACGGTTTATCATTAACAAAAAGCTCTTGGAGAATGGCTTCTCCGTCTTTGATAGCAACAAAAGCACATGGAGTATTAATGCTATCGCGAAGGATAGATAATTTTTTACTTTCTAAATTGGTCAAATCGTATTCCTCGAGATAGAATTGATCAAAGGGAAAGTCGACGATTATCCTGGGTTTCTTTTTATCATTGATGTGCAGAATCTGAGTGGTCAGGAAGGCATCTTCATTTTGGGGAGGTTCCTTCAAGAGCTTTTCAATCACTGCGAAGCCATCAGTATCATTAGAAAAAAGAACGTGAACCGTTTCATTTACCTTCCATATTCGGCGCTTTCTGACTTTAATGGAGTTGTCTTTGAAGGATAGTTTCAGGTACTTTGCATTTTTATCAATGGAAGAGATCGGGTCGGTTCTGAATTTCAGCTTTTCCCCATTTTTTATAATGTGTTGCCTATGGAGAACCATTTGGGCGGGAACTCCAAGTTGAATTATAGCAATAATAATAAAAGCAGGGAGGAGAAAACGTTTAAAATCCATATTTTTTGCGTCTTTTTAGCATTCGGTAATTTGCATAGAAGAAAACTAATCCAATAGTGACAAAGCACAGGCCGCGAATGATGAAGCTTATGTTTAGGTCAAAAAAACGACAAAATACAAGGACGCTTACGATCGCGAGGCCATAATTTACCTGTATCAGATGATCATTGATAATTCCTTCGGAGATATGGCGCAGGCCAAAGCTAAAGGCAAGTATGTTCATCAGTACTGTAGCTAATACAGGTGCTGACAGGCCTACAAAGAAAATGATAGCAAATATCCAGTAGATGCCATTCGGAAAATTGGTCTGTTGTAGCTCGAGGACATCAATTTTACTAAAATATAATATGGTTGCCAAGAAATAAATACCAAGCCCTACATGAAGCTCACGGGCTACAATATATTCAAAGAAAGAGTAAGGATAATTGTAAAGCTCACGCCAGAAGTATTCAAAGCTCAAGAGCGTGAGCATGGTGACGGTTCCCGCAGATGCAAGCACGAGGTAACCATTATTAAAGGTATTCATCTTTTTAAAAAACTTTCTTCGGCCAATTCCATAGTATAAACCCCAAAGGCAAAAATAGAGTGGAAACATTAGCCCGGGCTTAGTGTCCATAATCGTTATTGTAGAAACAGCTATGCTCAAGGGAATGGCCCAATGAAGTAAATAGGTAGCATAGCTGTGTGCATTCTTCCTTATTTGTATAAAATAATAGGGAAGAACAAGGCCTAGTAGCACCCAATGGTGTTGAGAAGGGGCCAATTCATCAAAAAAGTTAATAAAAACCCCATAAGCTGTTGCTCCGATCAAATAGATAAGCGAAGTGAAAGCTGCATCCATCACATAGATTAGAGGCATTCCCAGTAACAACCATGTGAGCAAATAGCTACGAACGCTTCCGGGTATGTGGTAAATATGACCGATCAAAAAAAGAGTTGCCCCACAGGAAATGAAAATAAAAGCCGCGCTTACTTCTTTCCAGGAAGGGTCAGTAAATCGTTTCCATAATATAAAAATGCTGCTTATTTGACTAAAGACTAATGGCGTAAATGCCAGGATGGTTTTAGTAGTAATAGAATACTGTTTCCAGTTATGAGCAAAAATGAACGCTATTCCCGAAAAAATCAACACCACACCAAGGATTACGAAGACATGGGTAAGCCAATTTTTAGGCGGTCCGTTTTTTTCGAAATAATATTCACTAATCCTTTCGGCTATCTCAGGAGAGACAACTTGCTTTGATAGCAATTCAGGTAATGCTTTAAGTACATGTTTGCTCATTTGATAGTTGTTAGCGGGCGTATGTTTTCAATAATTGCTCTATTTTATCAATTTAAGCGTTACAACCTTCATCTCTTCCCCTTTGCCGTCTTTCCAGATCATGAGGTCGTTACTAGAAAACTCTAATGACCAGTGTGTATCATGGTTATCTCCTTTGTCACTTATAAACCAGATCAGCGGTCTGTGTGCATGTATGTGCCATACACCTCCTTCTCTGCCTGAAGAAGAAAACATGGTGAACCGCCTGTCCCATCGAATAAGAATCGATTCAAAGTCGGGGGTAGTATTTTCTGTGGCAACAACTTCTCAGCGGCCAATGATCTTATCCCAGGGGGCAAGTGGAATTTTTTTAATGCTTTCCAGGCTCACTTCAACTACTTGGCCCTCTTCTTCTCTGGACCAGGTCATTTTTTCGTCTTCAAGATGTATGTTAAAGGGGCCGAATTCATCTTGAACTTCAAATTGATTAAAAAATAACGTTCTTTGACAAATTGTGTGGAACTTCAAAATGATACGCCTTGAATGCCCTTGTGGCTGAAAGGTTTATCATTTTGAAGTTCCATTTCTCACAATTTATGTCAAAGAACTAAAAATAATATAGATTGGATTTGGGGATCGAAGGTGTAGGTTCCCAGGGTATTCCTGAGGCCTCCGTTTCCGGAGTAAACGCGCCCATCTTTAAGGTCAAACCATTTGGCAACAGGAGTCATTACTTCTTCTCCCACGGTTACCCTTTTTACTTCCCAAAGGCCTTCGAGCTGGGCATTAATTTTATCAAATATAAAAAAAGAAAAAAGAATAAGAATAATTTGGCGCATAAATTTTATAATTTAATTGGTAACTTTTCAGCATGCTGCTCAAAAAGTAGGCATAATAAACGTTCCTTACAAACACCCTGAGAGTCGTCAGCCACAGAATTTGAGCTTTATCTCCTTTTTTGGTAAAAGGTTAAGGTATAAAATGCAGATATTTTATCAAAGTACTTACATACGAAAAAAAATAAGTTTATTTTTACGTTAAATTTTTCAGGCTTATTGGTTTGGGTAATTGCTGGGAAAGATTTCTACGTTTTCCTGCCTGGGATTATGGAAAAATATAATGAAACATATCCGGATATGTTAAACTCATATCCGAAAAAACTGTCTTAAAGAATATGATAAACAGAAATATTCCAGTAGTCGATTTAAATAGGTTTACGCAAGGAGATAAAGTTGAAAGAAACGCTTTTGCCCAACAAATAGGATCAGCTTTTCATAAAATTGGGTTTGTCGGGGTTGTTAACCACGGGGTGCCTGGTTCATTAGTAGAAAACTTTTATGCTGCGGCGAAGGAGTTTTTCCATTTGCCCGATGAGGTGAAAAATAAGTATGAAATTGAAGGGTCTGCCGGACAGAGGGGATATACATCCTTAGGTAAGGAGCATGCCAAGCAATCCAAGTTTGCAGATCTAAAAGAATTTTTTCAAATCGGGCAGGATAACCCCCTCAACGGGATGAAAAGCAAATATGGAGAAAATGTTGTGGTCGAGGAGGTTCCCCATTTTTCCCAATTAGGTAATGAGCTATTCAGGGCTTTCGAAAAATCCGGTGCAGAGCTACTCAGGGCTATTGCCCTATACCTCGAACTTGAGGAAGATTATTTTGACCAGCGTATTGAGAGGGGAAATAGTATTCTCAGAGCTATTCACTACCCTCCAATCACCGAAGAACCGCTTTCTGCTATAAGAGCAGAACAACATGAAGATATTAACCTCATTACCCTGCTGGTGGGAGCCTCTGCAGGAGGTTTGCAGATTCAGAATAAGAAAGGAGAATGGCTTGACATCATCCCCGGAGAGGATGAGATCGTAGTTAATGTGGGTGATATGCTCCAGCGGTTGACCAATAACTTTCTCCGCTCTACTACGCACAGGGTG
This sequence comes from uncultured Saprospiraceae bacterium, assembly GCA_964537285.1. Lineage (GTDB taxonomy): Bacteria > Bacteroidota > Bacteroidia > Chitinophagales > Saprospiraceae > CAZHZT01. The sequence continues at coordinate 34,677 of CAZHZT010000028.1, forward strand.
GTTAATCCCCCCAGGGAGCAATGGCACCTTCCAAGGTTATCTATTCCTTTTTTCTTGCATCCAAGGCCGAGTATGGATCTTAGCTGCCTCGAAATCTGCGTTTCTCAGGAAAGGCCAGCTGCTTATGCATCGACCACAGCCGGGGATTATTTGGATGAAAGACTTAGGGAAATTGGATTGAAAAAGTAAATTTTTTGCACTGAGATAGGGTTTTGAAAGAAATATGCGTTATTATCTTGAATCAGTGTTGTTAAATATTCTTCATTAACTTAGGTTACAGAGTATTAAAACATTTTTTATTGAATATTTAAAAAACTTCCATTATGGATTTGATATTATTATTTTTTGGGCTTGGAGGCTATGAAATCATCGTAGTAGTTTTCGTTATTTTACTTCTTTTTGGAGGGAAAAAAATTCCGGAACTTATGCGTGGCCTCGGGAAAGGTATTCGTGAATTCAATAGTGCTCGTGCTACAATAGAAAGTGAAATTAAGGAAGGCATGAAAGAAGAGGATAAAAAAAAGCTACAAGAAGAAGAAAGACAGAGTAAGTAAAAGGAAGAGTTGGAGGCCAAGCCGGGGAACCCGGCTTGGCCTCCAACTCTTCCTTACTCCCTAAGGGTTTTTCTCACTTTCTCCCAATTCCAGGCAGTGCGCATGATATCTTCTATTGATCGGGAAGGTTGCCAATTGAGCATTTTAGCTGCTTTATCAAAATTGGAGTATATTGCTTCTACATCCCCCTGCCTTCGGGGGCCTAGCTCGTAATTAAGTTTTATTCCACTAACTTCCTGAAATGCATTCACCGCTTCCAGGACAGTAACCCCTTTGCCTATACCGAGATTGAAAGCCTCGTATTTCAACATATCATCACTTTCAGATAGGAATTGAAGTGCTTTGGTATGCGCTTCTGCCAGGTCCATGATATGAATAAAATCCCGGACACAACTGCCGTCTCGGGTATTGTAATCTGTTCCGAAAACAGTTATTTTTTCTCTTGAACCAATTGCCGTTTCCATTATTACGGGAACAAGGTAAGTGGTCTTATCCAGGGAATCTTCTCCTATCAAGTTAGTTTCGTGGGCACCGGCAGGGTTGAAATAACGCAGCAATACTGCTTTTTTATTTTTCGTTGTTTTGAGATAATTAATAATAATGTCTTCACCTATCTGTTTGGTATGACCATAGACGCTTTCAGCTTTTTTTAAGGGAGCTTCTTCTGTTACCGGCAATTGTTCAGCGTTGCCATAAACAGTGCAGGAAGAGGAAAAAATTAAATGGTTTACTTCGAACTCACTCATGGCATTGAGCAAGTTGATTAAACTGTTTAAATTGTTTTTGTAATATTTAAGAGGTTCTTTCTCTGACTCTCCTACGTTTTTGAATGCGGCAAAATGGATAATGCCCGATATATCATTGTGAGCCTTAAAGACTTCTGAAAGGTCTGAGTAATTAAGAAGATCAATATTGTAATTTATGAACAGCTGGTTGGTGATTTTTTCAATCCGTTTAACTACTGAGGGGTATGCGTTCGATAGATTGTCTACCGAAATCACTTGATTTCCTTTTTCTAGTAAATCGACGACAGTGTGGCTACCCACATAACCACAGCCGCCCGTAACCATTATCTTTTTCATTAAGATATTTTGATACTTTTGCAAATAGGATAACTGAGCGAATGTTTTGATTCTTCTCAGTAATTTCGTGAATACTTAGAGTTCTTATGAATATTGTATTTTGCCTTACATCATGCTGAGTGCAAATATGCAATTGAAACAGCACTAAATTTATCACAACGAATAAAGCAAGACAAAAATACGATAACAAATGACAATAAATAGCATTCTTAAGTTACTTCCGGATTTATTACGGATAAGCAAAGAGGCTGGAAATGCAATTTTAAGCATTTATAATAATGATGAGGACTGGCAGATACAAGCCAAGAGCGATCATACGCCAATTACTTTAGCGGATCGAAAAGCTAATGCTATTATCTGTAAAGGTCTGGAGGAATTGGAACAGGTATTTCCGATTATCTCGGAGGAGAATAAAGAAGTTCCTTTTGAGTCGAGAAAAACTTATCATTATTATTGGCTGGTGGATCCCCTTGATGGTACCAAAGAATTTGTAAAACGCAATGGTGAATTTACTGTAAACATTGCTCTAATAAAAAATAATGCCCCAATTTTTGGAGTAGTGCATGCTCCTGTGCTGGATGAAACCTATTATGGAATAAAAGGCCATGGCGCTTTTTTGATTAAAGATGCTCAGGAAACGGCTCTTTCAGTACCCACTTTCTCAATGAGTGATCCTAACTTAAACGCCGTATGCTCCAGATCACACCTTAACGAACCAACAGCTGATTTTCTTGAAAAGCTCAATCAGCCCAATAAGGTTTCTAAAGGCAGTTCATTGAAATTTTTGATGATTGCTTCCGGGCAGGCACATATCTACCCGCGCCTGGCACCTACTATGGAATGGGATACAGCTGCTGCCCAGGCTGTTTTAGAAGCTGCAGGAGGGGTCGTTTTGAATGCAGATACACAGCAACCACTTCTATACAATAAAGAAAACCTAAGGAATCCACATTTCATTGCTTATGGAAAAGTCATTGACAATGCCCAGGGCTGATATATCAGCTGTGGTTATAACATACAATGAAGAGGACAATATAAAGGCTTGCCTGGACGCGCTCAAGCGGGCAGTGAAGGAAGTATTGGTGCTTGACTCATATAGTGAAGACAATACTGTGCAGATCAGTATCGAGGCTGGCGCTAAAGTAATCCCTACGGATTGGTTAGGGTATGCCAAAACCAAAAATAATGGAAACAGCTATTGCAGCAACGAGTGGATCTTATCCGTCGATGCAGATGAAGTGCTTTCTGAGGAGCTTATCTCAACGATAAAAAAAATGGAATTGAAAGAAGGTTGTACTTATCTGCTCGACCGGCAAACGAATTTTGCCGGTAAATGGATCAAGTATAGTGGCTGGTATCCAGACTGGAAGCCCAGGTTATTCCATAGGGAGAAAGTACACTGGCAAGGAGACTTTGTCCATGAGACCCTCTTCTCTCCTCCCCAATTTAAGTTAATCAAACTAAAGGGAAAACTGTATCACTATTCTTATAAAGACCTTGATGATCATTGGAAACGATCCATGAAATATGCGAAGCTAGCGGCTGAGAAAATGTTTGATAATGGACGCAGGGAGGTGGGGTTTTTAAAAAAATGGATCGCCCCAACGGTTCGTTTTTTTAGGACTTACTTTGTAAAAGGTGGGATATTTGATGGCTACCTGGGGTTTATTATTAGTATCAGAGATGCTTTTATGGTTAGTATAAAATATCGATATTTGGAACAACTGATTGAAAATAGTAAAAAATCGAAGTAAATTATGGAGTATATTCTTTTTGAAAAAGAAAATTGCGTAGCTTTTATTTCACTAAACAGGCCAGATAAGTACAACAGCTTCATCCGCCCTATGGCCCTTGAGCTGCAAGCTTGTCTTGATAGCTGTGAAAAAGATCCGGAGATTCGCTCTCTTTACATAAAAGGTGAAGGTAAAGCTTTCTGTGCCGGCCAGGACCTGCAGGAGGCTATTGATCCGGAGGGGCCTGAATTAACAACTATCATCAATGAGCACTATAATCCTATTATTACAAGAATAAGAAGCATCGAGAAACCGATTGTTGCTGCCGTTAATGGAGTGGCAGCCGGAGCAGGAGCCAATATTGCCATAGCTTGTGATATTGTGGTGGCTACGGAATCGGCTTCATTTATACAGGCTTTTAGTAAGATCGGTTTAATACCGGATAGTGGTGGAACTTTTTTTCTTCCCAGAATTATTGGTTTTCAAAGAGCCAGTGCTTTGATGATGCTTGGAGATAAAATAACGGCTGCCGAAGCTGAGAAAATTGGGATGATTTACAAAATGTTCCCTGATGAACAGTTCGAGCAAGAATCTAAAGCAATCGCTCAAAAGCTGGCTTCGATGCCTACTAAGGGGCTAGGGCTTACTAAAAGAGCTTTGAACCGCTCCCTGTCCAATGATCTGGAAAAACAACTCGCTATTGAAGATCAACTCCAGACGGCTGCAAGCCAAACCGAAGATTATGAGGAAGGGGTAAATGCTTTCCTCGAAAAGCGTAAGCCTGTTTTTAAAGGCATTTAAAAAACTAATCTAAGTTGTGAACATGAGGCTGTCTAATAAGTAAGTTCGTTGCGCTTGGCAGGAAATTTTCTTTTTTGAGAGGCGTTCTTTTTTTTAAAATTTTTACTAAAAATTTTAAAAAAAAGAACGCCTCTCAATAGAAAATATTCCTCCCGAGCCTAACGAACCTACTTATTAGGCAGCCTCATATTGAATGAACCAATCAATTTATTTAAAATGAATACAGGAGTACTAGGCTCAGGATCAATGGGAGCGGGTATTGCACAAGTTTTAGCAACTGCCGGCCATGACGTTCTTCTCTATGACAATAACCCCGATGCTCTTCAAAGAGCAAGTGAGAAGCTTCAAAAAATTCTTAACCGGCTGGTGGAAAAGGGCAGACTGGATGATCCAACAGCTAAAGCTATTTTTGGAAGAATTCACTTTATTGACAGTATTTATCACTACAAAAACTGTGAACTGGTCATTGAGGCGATTATTGAAGATCTTGGCATTAAAAAAGATGTTTTCGGCAGGCTGGAAGATGTAGTTAAGCCGGAATGTATTCTCGCTTCTAATACCTCCTCTCTTTCTATAGCAGCTATTGCGGCTGCATGCCAAAAGCCTGAGCGCGTGATTGGAATTCACTTCTTTAATCCAGCCCCACTGATGAAGCTGGTCGAGATTGTACCAGCCATTCAAACGGATATCCAGGTTTTAAATAAATCCAAGGACCTTATCGAAAAATGTGGGAAACTTGCTGTTGTGGCAAAAGATACTCCTGGTTTTATCGTTAATAGAGTAGCAAGGCCCTTTTATGGCGAAGCTTTAAGAATATTGGAAGAAGGCATTGCTGATGTTCCAACGATCGACTGGGCGATGACTGAAATCGGCGGCTTTAGAATGGGGCCCTTTACACTCATGGATTACATTGGAAATGATATCAATTATACCGTTACCGAAACGGTTTTTAAAGCGTTTTTCTACGATCCTAGATATAAACCTTCTTTCACGCAAAAACGCCTCTCCGAAGCGGGTTATCTTGGCCGAAAATCAGGTAAAGGTTACTACGATTATTCGGAAACGGCAGTTAACCCATTGCCAGAAAAGGATACGACTTCAGGGAATAAGATTGTTTCTCGCATTGTAAGTATGCTCATCAACGAAGCTGCAGATGCCTTGTACTATAATATAGCTAGTAAGGAAGACATAGACTTGGCTATGACGAAAGGGGTCAATTACCCAAAAGGCCTATTGAAGTGGGCAGATGAGATAGGCATCCAAAGTTGCGTAGATTCAATGGACACACTTCATAGCGAATACCTTGAAGATCGCTATCGCTGCAGTCCTCTCCTTAGGAAAATGGCAAAAGAGGGAAAGGTGTTCTATTCAGTGTAGCTCAGGCCATGGGTGGCAGGTTTGCTCTCTGAAGGGCTGCCAAATTGGCTTGGAATATCTTTAGGCAAGCTATTTGCACAATAATATGAAAATTACAACATGTTTTGTTAGATGTCATAACACGGACTAATTTTCACTTTTTTTTGAAAGTATAAATATTTTAACTTTTCGTTAAAATGTTTGTAAGAACTTGATTTTAAGGTTTTTGCGTTAAAGAAGTGCTTGTTTTTATCTAATTTTTAGGCATGTATTACTGCTTCGGCTTCAACAAAGTCTTGTTTTTTGTTCGTTAAGGACGTACCTTTGATACTGAAAGCGTGATATTAGTCTAAGTAAAAAAGGAATATTTATGTCCACTATAGAGTTTAATTCAAAATTTAATCAACTGTCTTCTCTTTTACATTCTTTTGCCTATAATTTGACGAAGAATGTAGAAGATGCTAAAGACTTATTTCAGGAAACGGCCTTCAGGGCACTGACCAACAGGGATAAGTTCAGACCTGGTACCAACTTTAAAGCCTGGCTTTTTACGATAATGAAAAATATTTTTATTAATAATTATCGTAAGAAAGTAAAGGCCAATACAATAATGGATTCTACCGATAATATGTTCTACATTAATTCGGGGAGTGTCATTATTTCAAATGGAGCAGATTCAAACATTATGATGGATGAATTAAGCTCTATGGTAAATGAATTGGATGAAAGCATACGTGTGCCTTTTTTGATGCATTACGAAGGCTACAAGTATCAGGAAATTGCCGATTATCTCGGTCTTCCTCTAGGAACTGTCAAAAGTAGGATATTTTTTGCCCGTAAGGAGTTAAAAGAAATGATCAGTGACCGTTATGACGATTTGGCAGATATTAGAGAGCGTATGAAAAGTTACCAGAAAGGTTAATAGAGTCTGATCAAATACGGCAATTCTTGCTGAGTTAAATAAAGGTATTTCTAATTCAGTTATGTGAGTCATTCCGAATTTTCGGGGTGACTCATGTTACTTTTAAGCGACCTAAGCTAACTGTAGCGAAATTACTTTGAGAGGGAGGCCGAAAGGGCTATTTTGCGAAGCAAAATAGCCCTTTCGGCCTCCCTCAAGAGAAAATATCGCCGCGAAGCGGCGTAAATTTGGTTTTGGATTTCCAAAACAAGAATTGCTGAAAGAACTGTTTTATTATAAAACAATTTCCGAATACATGACTTCTCTGCAGGAAAGGCTTGAAGACTTTAATAGCATACTTTTCTTTAGATTTCACCTGCTCGATTGGTTTGCAAAAGCTCACAGGCCACTTCCCTGGAAAAAAGAAAAGAGTCCTTATTACATCTGGCTTTCTGAAATAATACTTCAACAGACAAGGGTTGAGCAAGGCTTGCCTTACTTTCTTCGTTTCAAAGAAGCTTTTCCTGATATTCAAAGCTTAGCAGAGGCATCTGAGGATGAAGTGCTTAAGCTTTGGCAGGGCTTAGGATATTATAGCAGAGCGCGCAACCTCCATTTCACTGCGAAATATATAGCAAATGAATTGAATGGGGTTTTTCCGAAAACATATAACGAAGTTCTTAACTTGAAGGGAATAGGGCCCTATACGGCTGCGGCAGTTGTGTCCTTTGCGTACGGCCTCCCTCATGCAGTAGTTGATGGAAATGTTATGCGTGTATTAAGTCGATTTTTTGGAATCACCTTGGCCGTTGATTCCAAGGAAGGTAAGAAAACGATAGATGTTCTGGCTCAGAAACTTCTGGACAAAGACGCACCTGGGGATTATAATCAAGCTATAATGGATTTTGGAGCAACGGTATGTACTCCAAAAAAGGCAAAATGCGGAGTCTGTCCCTTAAGTAAAAAGTGCTATGCTTTTAAAGAACAGAAAGTGTACGATCTTCCTCTGAAGGAGAAAAAGGTCAAAAAAAGGTCAAGAGTTTTTAATTACTTAGTTTTAAAAAAAGGCGAGTCAACGATTATAAAGAAACGCCTGGGCAAGGATATTTGGCAATCTTTATACGATTTTCCTCTTATTGAAACGAATACCATAGTTTCTCAAGCTCATCTCCGGGAGAATGATGAGTTTCAACAAATTTTAAAAGAAACTTCTTTTGATCTGACGGATAAATCTTCTGTTTACAGGCAAGTGCTCAGTCATCAACGAATTGCAGCTATTTTTTGGGAACTAAAAGTGGAAAACTTTCCTAATGAATTAGCAGGCCTTTATGAAATAATTCCATACATTCACATTAAAAAATACCCCTTCCCAAAGATTATCGATTGTTATTTAAGTGATAATTCTTTAAATTTAGAATTATTTTAACAACTGAAAATTATCTTGTTGTATGGTAAATCGAGTAATTTTAATTGGTAATCTTGGAAAAGATCCCGAAGTAAGACGTTTGGAGAGTGGAGCAGTAGTGGCTAAGTTTTCTGTGGCCACCAATGAAAATTATCGCGATAAAAGCGGTGAATGGCAAAAAATAACAGAGTGGCACGATGTGGTGGCTTGGCGTGCATTGGCTGAAAAAGCAGAAAGAGACCTTAAAAAAGGCTCTTCCGTATATGTAGAAGGTAAATTAACACATAGAAAATGGCAAGATCAAGACGGGAATAACCGCCGCACAACAGAAGTTGCAGCCAATTATTTTCGACTTTTAAGTCGGAGAGACGGGGATTCTGGTCAAGGTGATGGTTATTTCCCTTCCGAGAATGATGAAATTCCAGTGAATAACTATTCATCTACGAATTCAGGAGCATCAACTTCGGCTGATGATGATAACTTAGGGGCTGCAGCTGACGATGACCTTCCCTTCTAGTGCTTCAGGAACTAAATCCTTGATAGCTTTAGAAGCGATTATTTTGGTGGCAAACGAGGCGCGAAGAGGGAGCATAGCCCAACAGGCTGACCGGGAAGGGCTAAATAGTGGCCTTTACGCTTTTTTTGACTACTGATAATCAATTGCTTGAATTGAGAAATCGATAGAAATTTGCATTCCCGGCCAGCCTGCAAAGCTACGTGACCGATGAGCAACGAAGTAGGCCGCCAAAAGAAGCCGTCTAAAGTGTCAAGGATTTAGTTCTTGAAGCACTAGATTAATTTTAGATAAGAAAGCAGATATTTGCGGCATCAAAATTTTTGAACAACGTTTGAACTGTATTGGAACCTGATCCTTTTTCATACGCTTTTAGTTTTTTACCCCGGTTATTCCTATTTGCGGATACGACATTTACCGGTCTGGAAATTGCTATTGCTATAATGTTGATCATTTTGTTGCTGATCGGATCGGCTCTTATATCGGGTTCTGAAGTAGCTTTTTTTTCGCTCTCTTCTAATGAGCTCATCGAACTCAGAAGAGAGCGATCCGCTGCGTCAAAGCTGATTCTTAAATTAAGGTCGATTCCCAGAATTTTACTTGCGACTATTTTGATAAGCAACAATTTTATCAATATCGCTATTGTTATTCTTTCTGATTATATTCTGCGAGGGTATCTCCCTATTGATATTTGTGAGCAATGGGCTAAGAATATTTATTTTTTCTTCGAAATAGAAACTTCGGAGACCAGCTTTCTGGCCAATTTGCTTCATACCTCGATTACAGTTGTGGGGGTCACTTTTCTGTTGGTGCTATTTGGTGAAGTGGCTCCAAAAGTATATGCCAAAATCAATAATATTCAATTGGCAAAGATGATGGCTCGGCCACTACTTTTACTTTCTAAGGTTTTTAGGCCCATCAGTAATGTATTGGTAGGCTGGACAAACGTGCTGGAAAAAAATATAAATGGGCGGACGAGCAACAATAACGTTTCTATGAAGGAAGATATAGATGATGCTATTGAACTTACGGTTCTGAATAATAGAGGTGCGCCTGAGGAAGTCGATATTTTAAAAAGCATTATCAAATTTGGAGATGTAAGTGTTAAGCAGATCATGCGGTCAAGGGTTGATGTTGTCGCGATTGACTTTCGGCTCGAGTTTAAAGAGCTGGTTCAGATCATTCGCGAATCTGGTTTTTCTCGAATTCCGGTTTATGATAATGATTTCGATAATATTACAGGCATATTGTATGCTAAAGATTTATTAGGCTCGTTAGATAAAGACGAAAAGTTCGAATGGCAAATACTTATTCGGACAGATGTGTTCTATGTGCCGGAGACTAAAAAGATCAGTGATCTGCTCAAGGATTTTCAATCTAGAAAACAACACATGGGGATCGTAGTCGATGAATATGGTGGCTGTTCGGGAATCGTTACTCTTGAAGACATAATGGAAGAAGTTATTGGGGATATTAAGGACGAGTTCGACCTGGAAGAGGAAGTGGAATTCGTGCAGGAAAGTGATTATACTTATGTGTTTGAGGGAAAAACGTTGCTAAATGATGTGTGCAGAATAATCGGAGAAGATATTGATGTGTTTGATGAGGTCAAAGGAGATGCTGACTCTTTGGCTGGGCTCGTTTTAGAGTCTATCGGGCATATTCCGGATTCAAAAAGCGAACCAACATCTCTTGAACTGCTTGGGTTTAAATTTGAAGTATTATCGGTAAGCGAGCGGCGAATTGAAAAAGTACGTATCACCTTACCTCAAGCAAAAGCTTTAACATAATAAATGAATATTAACTATTTTTTTCTCTTATTGCCATTGAGCGCTCTCATCCTTGGGTGTAATTCAGACCCTATTTCTACTCCTAAGCCAAGAGGGTATCCCAAAGTTGTCTATCCTGAAAAAGTGTATCAGGCCTTTGATAAGGAGTTCTGTCAATTCACTTTTGAATATCCGCGTTATGCTCAGATTGAGCAAAAAGCAACCTTCTTTGATGAAAAACCAACAAGTGAATGTTGGTTTGATATTACGGTGCCCTCACTTAGTAGCCAGGTCCATTGCAGCTATTACGAAATAAATGAGGATAATACTTTTGATAAATTGAGGGACGATGCCTTTAAGCTTACTTATAAGCACTCTATTAAGGCAAATTCTATTTCCGAAATTCCCATTAGTATGCCGGAGCGGAATGTTGACGGGTTTATTTTCGATTTGACAGGCCCCGTGGCGACTACCTTTACTTTTTATTTGACGGACTCGACAGATCACTTTCTCAGAGGTGCACTGTATTTCAATACCCAGGCTCGTCCTGACTCCCTGGCCCCTGTTTATAACTTCATCAAAGATGATATTTTACATATGATCGAGACATTCCAGTGGAACGCTGATTAATTATGGCGAGTATCTCAATTATTATGTCCTTTTATAATGCGGGCCCTTACTTGAAAGAGTGCCTTGATTCCATTTTGAACCAAAGCGTAAACGACTGGGAATTGATCGCTGTAAATAACTTTGCCACAGATAACAGCCGGGCAATTGTAAAGGAGTATGCACAGCTGGATGGCAGGGTGAAGTTATTAGACAATAAGAATGAAGGAATCATTCAGGCCTTGCAAATGGGGTTTGAGCATGCTAAAGGAGAATGGATCACGAGAATGGATGCGGACGATATCATGCCACAAAACAAACTGGAAAAACTGCGCGGAGCACTTATCCATTCTGGTAAGGGCTTTGTCAGTACAGGCCTTGTTCATTATTTCTCTCATGAAGGAGAAGTAGGAAACGGATACAAACGCTATGAAGCATGGCTAAATGAACTCACCCGAAAAGAAGAGAACTTTAAAGATATTTATAAAGAATGTGTTATTCCTTCTCCTTGCTGGATGACCCACCGGGTTGACCTGATGCGGGCCGGGGCATTTGACCCGCATGTATACCCCGAAGATTACGACCTTTGCTTTAGATTTTATAAAGCGGGTTTAAAAGTTGTTGGAGTGCCAGAAGTTCTACATCAATGGCGAGATTATCCTTCGCGTACCTCCAGAACAGATGAACGTTATGCAAATCCTTTCTACTTTCAAATAAAATTGCCTTATTTTATTGAGCTGGAACTAAAAGAGCGGAACCAATTAGTATTATGGGGGGCAGGTAGAAAAGGAAAAGAATTAGCTAAAATGCTTATTAATGAAAAGCTTTCTTTTACTTGGATTACCGATAATGCCTTAAAACACGAACACAATATATATGGTGTAACAGTGAAAGCTCCTGAAGTGCTGGATGAAATTAACCAGCCAAGAGTAATTATTGCCGTTGCTATCCCGGAAGCGCAAATTGAAATAGAAGCGTTCTTAAAAGAAAAAGGCATGGAAAAAGGAGAGGATTACTATTTCTTTTGTTAAGCTAAGGAAAGCGTTTATTTTTGTGCTTCACAAAAGAAAATATGTATTATGTACAGAACACACACTTGCGGAGAATTACGATCAGAACATATAGGTCAGGACGTTGCACTGAGCGGATGGGTACAAAGAATTCGGGATAAGGGCTTTATGGTTTGGATCGATCTGCGTGATCGCTACGGAATTACACAACTTTTCCTTAATGAAGAATCTACTCCCAAAGAACTCATTGACACAGTTCGTACGCTAGGACGAGAGTATGTAATCAAGGTAACCGGAAAAGTTATTGAGCGCGCATCCAAAAACGATAAAATTCCAACCGGAGATATTGAAATAGACGTTAATGGAATTGAGCTATTAAATGCTTCCAAACTTCCTCCATTTACTATTGAAGAGGAAACTGACGGCGGGGATGACATCAGAATGCAATATCGCTACCTGGATCTACGTCGGTCTCCATTGCAGCGCAATATCATTTTTAGAAGCAATTTAGCACTGGAGACAAGAAAGTTTCTTGCCGGCCAGGGGTTTGTTGAAGTAGAAACGCCAAACTTGATAAAAAGTACGCCGGAAGGTGCGCGTGATTTCGTCGTTCCCAGCCGAATGAATCCGAAAGAGTTTTATGCGCTTCCACAGTCTCCACAAACGTTTAAGCAGCTTCTCATGGTAGCAGGCTACGATCGGTACTTCCAGATCGTTAAGTGTTTCCGGGATGAAGATCTTCGTGCGGATCGTCAGCCGGAGTTTACTCAAATTGACTGCGAAATGGCCTTCGTGACGCGCGAGGATGTGTTGAATACTTTTGAAGGACTGACCAAGCACTTATTCAAAACAACTATTGGAGTTGAATTGCCGGACTTTCCTCACATGCACTATGACGATGCCATTCGTCTATACGGATCAGATAAGCCAGACCTGCGCTTTGATATGCCATTTTCAGAGTTGAACGATGTGGCCAAAGACAAAGGCTTCGTAGTATTTGACAATGCTGAACTGGTTGTCGGAATTTGTGCAAAAGGACAAGCAAACTTTACACGCAAGCAACTTGATGGACTGACAAACTGGGTGAAGCGCCCTCAAATCGGTGCTAAAGGCTTGGTATATGTTAAGTGCAACGAAGATGGAAGCTTCAAATCATCTGTAGACAAGTTTTTCTCGAGTGATGATCTAAAAGCCTGGGCAGAAAAGTTCGGTGCTGAGCCCGGTGATCTTTTGTTGATCTTGGCTGGAGAAACCGATAAAACCCGTAAGCAGCTTGGTGCGCTTCGCTTGGAAATGGGGCGGCAGTTGAATTTAATTGAACCGGGGGTTTTTAAACCACTTTGGGTGGTTGATTTTCCTCTACTGGAATGGGATGAAGAGGCCGAGCGCTTTTTTGCAATGCACCATCCGTTCACCGCTCCCAAAGCAGAAGATATTCCCCGGATGCTTGACGGTGATCATGAAACAATGAAAAGCCTTAAAGCAAATGCTTATGATCTCGTGATCAATGGCTCTGAAATTGGAGGCGGTTCGATTCGTATTCACGACAGAGAGCTTCAATCTAAGAATTTCAAACTCCTGGGTTTTACGCCTGAAGAAGCCGAAGAACAATTTGGTTTCCTTTTAGGAGCTTTTGAGTATGGTGCTCCACCACATGGCGGTATTGCTTTTGGTTTTGATCGCCTTTGTGCAGTGATGAATGGACAAGCTACAATTCGGGATTTCATTGCTTTCCCTAAAAATAATCAAGGCCGCGATGTAATGATCGATGCTCCGGCCCATATTGCTGAAGAACAGTTGGTTGAACTGAATCTTGCGCTACGAGAAAGCGAAAAAGAAGAATAAACCATAAAAAAAGGGAGGCTGTCCCATAAGTAGGTTCGCTGCGCTTGGCAGGAAATTTTCATAAGAAAATACTCCTCCCGAGCCAAACGAATTATTTATGAGACAACCTCTTTTACTATGGTTTATTCTCCTTCTTCACATATTTATCCATCCACTCCGTCATTTCCCACATCATGTGTAGTATGGATTCTTTTCCCCGATATCCATGACTTTCATGTGGTAACTTAACCAATCTCACTACAGCTCCATGGCCTTTGAGTGCGGCATAGTAACGTTCGCTTTGAAGCGGAAAAGTGCCAGAATTATTATCGGCTTCTCCATGGATCAGGAGTAAGGGAGAATTGACCTTATCTGCATGCATGAAAGGAGACATTTTAAAATAAATTTCCGGGGCCTGCCAGAAGGTGCGTTCTTCCGACTGGAAACCAAAGGGAGTTAGAGTCCTGTTATAGGCTCCGCTTCTTGCAATACCTGCAGCAAACAGATTTGTATGAGCTAGCAGGTTGGCTGTCATAAATGCTCCGTAGGAGTGACCGCCAACCGCAATTCTGTCCGGGTCTGCGACTTTCATTTCGACCAATTTATTAATAGCAGCTTCTGCACCGGCGCTAAGTTGTTCGACAAAAGTTTCATTCGGTTCCTCATCACCTTCTCCAATTATAGGCATGCCGAAATCGTCAAAAACAGCATAGCCGTGGAGCACCCAGTAAATAGGAGACCCCCAGTAAAGACGAATGAACTCGTAAGGAGAATCCGTTACCTGTCCGGCTGCATCAGCACTTTTAAACTCTTTTGGGTAAGCCCACATTAATACGGGGAGTGGTCCATCCTGCTCGCGATCATAACCAGGGGGCAGATATAAGGTTCCTGTTAGTTCGACGCCATCGTTTCTTGAGTATTTTACAAACTCTTTTTGGACATCTTTAAGTGTTTCATAAGGATTAGGGAAAGAGGTGAGCTGAGTGAGTTTATCTTTTTGGAGATCTCTTATGAAGTAGTTTGGAGGTTCTTCACGAGATTCTCTTCGGGTTATTACAGAACCTTTATCCGGATCAATGACAGATATTGGGTATTCATAATAAGGAGCTTCGGATCGCCACAACCTCTTGGTTTGCCCGGTTTCCACATTAAACTCATCGACAAAAGGCCTGTTTCCTTCCGTTGAGGCGCCTGTACCTGTCAGGAAAAGCATCTTCTTTGATTCATCCATTAGAAGTACAGGGAAGCCATATTCATTTTGTTCTACTTCGAAATCCCCCGGATCATTGTAGCTATCCTCCCAGGAACGATCAAAAATGGTCTTTTTACTGTTCAGTGGTTTGTCTGGAGCCCAACTGGAAGTAATTACCTGCCGGTTACTCCATTGCCACTCCTGGGCAATAGCAATGTTTTCATTGCCCCATGTTACGCCACCATATCGAAGCGCAAATTCAATGGAGGCTTCCGGGCTCCCGTTAAATGGAGCTTTGAGTGAATACATTTTATCCCTAATTTTCACCTCTTTTTTGGGGTCTCCACCGTCTTGAGCTTCTACCCAATAGATCGTTGCGGGTTGATCTGCTCTCCATTCGAAGCTACGCGGTCCTTTTCTGACTGAGCCGAAACCGATAGGGAGATTTTCTGCTGCCGGGATTTCTGCCAAAGTTTTCACCAATTCCCCTTTTTGATTAAAAATTTCCACATCGAAAGGGAATCGACTGTATGGAACAATGTACGAAAATGGTTTTTTTACCCTGCTTATCATCATATAGTTCCCATCCGGAGAAGGGCTGAGGCTTCGTATGATTCCCGGTTCTGCAAATGATTGGGATGCGCCGCTTTCTACGTCGAGAAGTACCAGCTGACTTGTGGTATAGTATTCAAATAATTGTTCATCGAATTTATTTTTCAATAAATCCTGGTAAGTACGGACAGGAGCGGATTTTCCCAGGTTTTCCTGAACGACGGGGCCTGTTGGAGTGCTCGGAGGTGCCGGAGGTTCTTTCCTATTGGGTAGTATGGATTTGTAGATAAGGTCTTTACCATTTGATAGCCAATCGTATGGGAGGCCGCCGGTAGCATCATTGATGATGGGGTCCGTAAACTTTTTGGCAGTTTGAGATAACAGATCCGCAATCCAAAGTTCTAGTCCGTCCTGCTTTGCGACGGTAAAGGCAATTCGACGACTGTCAGGAGACCAGCTTACATTTTGGATTCGTGCATTTTGAGGTATTCCCTTTATTTGAAAACTTGTTTGTTTCTTAAGGTTCTTAACTTTCAGTTCCGTAAAGTATGAACCACGGCTTGATCCATTGTTTTTGGGATTAATCCTGATGCCTCCAAGCCGTAGCTCCTCTTGAGCCACCTCTTCTATGGAAGGCAAACTAGGGCGCTCTAATAAAAGCATCCATTCGTGATTGGCACTAATGCTTACTCCCGGGGTAGGAGGAGCTTCTACGAGTTTCGTTAAAGCTGAAGGTGGTTTTTGATAACTCAAATCTTTTTGTGAAATAAGAACTGTTGTACTCATAGTAAAAATTAAAAGTGGTAGCAATAACCAGCTTGACAAAGTCCAAAAATTTTTTTTATTGTAATTCATACCCAGCGTGGATTTTTTATTAGACTTTTTTAAGACATATCGCAGAAAAATAAATAAAATTATTGAAAAATAAAATTTCATTTCTGATTGCTCCACTCAACTGGGGGCTTGGGCACGCGGGAAGATGTATTCCCATTATCCACGCATTGCTAGATAAAGGCGCAGAGGTTCAAATTGCCTCGGATGGGCGTGCCCTCGAATTGCTTTGCAAGGAATTTCCGCAGCTCAAATATCGAGAAATTCCTTCCTACAATATCAGGTATTTCAGCCGTCATATGTGGCTAAATTTAATGTGGCAAGGCCCCAGAATAATAGCAGCTATTGATCAGGAAAACCTTTTTTTAAAAAAAATAATTGATAAAGAAAAAATCGACGTGCTTATCTCTGATAACCGTCTAGGTTTTTACAACAATAAGGTCCAAAGTGTTTATATTACTCATCAATGGAATATTCATACATTGAATCCATTGGCTTCATGGGGTATTAATGCCATTCACAGGAAGTTTATTAAAAAGTTCGATATAGTGTGGATTCCTGATGTGCCTGACTTCCCTGGCTTAGCCGGTCAGCTTTCTCACGATAATTTAGTTGGAAATATCAGATACATTGGCAGTCTATCCAGACTTCAATTAAGCCTTGAGGCCGTTAAATACAAAGCTGCCGTTGTTTTATCGGGGCCTGAGCCCCAAAGGACGATGCTTGAGAAAAGAGTTTTAAGTGATTTACAACAACTAAGCGGAAACTTTGTAGTGGTTGGAGGTAGAACCGAATCCGATAACAGGGATATTAGAAGGGAAAAAAACATAAAGTATTTTCCTTTTTTGCTGTACAAGGATCTTAATCGAATAATGTTAGAAAGTGAGGTAATAATTTGCCGTTCAGGATATAGCTCTATAATGGATCTATATGCTTTGAAGAAGAAAGCTTTACTCATTCCAACTCCCGGGCAAAGAGAGCAAGAGTATCTTGCAAACATACATGAAAGCTTAGGGCCTTTTGTTGTTCAACAACAGAGTAAGTTGAATATTTCTGAAGGGCTTAGAGCGCTAGAGGCCATGGAGCCGAAATTTAAAGTTGAATTGCCGGAAGGCCTGTTGGATCAGGCAATTGATCCGTTTTTTACCCGTTAAATTGGCTCATGGTCCTGCCAAGTCCAATAGTTCCAAAGCTTTTAATTGTGTCAGAAGCTTTTTTAATAATTTCCGGGAGTTGTTCATATTCCTCATCCGACCATTCACTCAATACATAGTCTGCTTGTCTTCCTTTAGGAAAATCGCTGCCAATTCCAATTCTTAGGCGAGCATATTTATTGCCTCCGCACATTTGGTCGATATCTTTCAATCCGTTATGGCCACCATCGCTTCCTTTGCCTCGTAGCCGCTGAGTGCCAAAGGGCAGGTTAAGGTCATCGAGAATGACCAGCAGGTTCTCTTTGTTAATTTTTTCCGCTTGAAGCCAGTAACGCACGGCCTTACCGCTCCGGTTCATGTAGGTACTGGGCTTTAAGAGTACAAAGGTCCGCCCTTTGTGCTTGAATTTGGCAACATCTCCCAGTTGTTCTGTTGAGAACGATACCTCGAATTCTTTCGCCAGTGCTTCGACAACGTCGAAGCCTATATTGTGTCGTGTGTGTTGGTATTCTTCTCCGATATTACCTAAACCCACGATCAAATATTTCATAATTATTAGAAGTTAATGAGGTTATCCAACAAGTGATTCATTGCCTTAGAAGATTAAAGTCTAATGAATTCCTTTTAGGACAACTTTCAAAAGTTAATCACCTAAATTTTAGAACGGGTGCAAAAATAAATAAAATACCAATTTTTACCTATTTTGGTTCCAGGAGTTAAATATTCTCGTTCTTTGATAAATTGCGTGGAACTTCAAACATGAGTCATCCCGAATTTTCGGGATGACTCATGTTTGTAAAAAATCTTTACATAGTTCTTTTAATCAAGGCTTTATCTACTTTTTTCTTGATAAAAAAGTAGCAAAAAATCAAGG
>CAZHZT010000029.1:0-52262 GCA_964537285.1 uncultured Saprospiraceae bacterium
AGCCTGTCAAAAAGCTAAATTGAATAAGGCCGGTCCTAAAACATTGATTTACAGCTTTTATTATTAATTATTGTGACAAGATGAAGTTACTTAAAATTCGGGATGACTCATGTTTACACAACTTTGATCCATTTGGCAATATAAATTCATACGTTAATTATGAAAGTAGTAGGTTTTACTTTTATCCGAAACGCCATAAAATACGACTATCCGATCGTGGAAGCCATTCTGTCGATCCTTCCTTTATGTGATCAGGTCGTTGTGGCCGTTGGCGCATCCGAAGACGAGACTTTGTCGCTTATTCAGAACATTCCGTCTGGCAAGATTCGTATAATTGAAACGGTCTGGGATGATCATCTTCGTGAAGGAGGGCGAGTACTGGCTGAGGAAACCAATAAAGCCTATGATGCAATTGATCCGGATGCTGATTGGTGTTTTTACATTCAGGGAGATGAGGTGGTGCATGAGAATGATCATCCTAATATAAAAAATGCGATGAAAACGTATTTAAATACTCCCGAAGTGGAAGGACTCTTGTTTAAATACCGGCATTTTTATGGTTCGTATGATTATATAGGAGATTCGAGAAGATGGTATCGAAGAGAAGTACGCATTGTCCGTAAAAACGCAGCTATTCGTTCTTATCTGGATGCACAAGGCTTTAGGAAGGATAATAAAAAGCTTCGGGTAAAGCTGATCGATGCCTATGTCCACCATTACGGTTGGGTAAAGCATCCTGCCAAGCAGCAGGAGAAACAGATGAATTTCAACAAGCTTTGGCATAGTGATGATTGGATGGAAACCAATATCCCGGATGTAGATGCTTTTGATTATTCAAATATCGACTTTTTAAAACGATATACCGGTACTCACCCTAAAGTGATGCAGGATCGAATAGATAAAGTGAACTGGAGCTTTTCTTTTGATCCCACCCGCTATAAACCGCCTTTAAAATATCGCTTTTTACATTGGGTAGAATCGAGAACGGGCTGGCGGCTTGGGGAGTATCGGAATTATTCGTTATTGAGTTCATAGAAAATCCTTTCGCTCCAATATTGCTTTTGTAGTTCTTCATAAGCTAATGACAGTGCTTTTGCTATTGGTTTAATGATTCTTGAGGGGGCAGTTATTTTTTAAAGGTTCCTTAGTATGAACTGATCGAGGTCAATATAGTTTGCAACCTCTCGAATAGATTTCTTCAAGTCCAATCTTCTTCTTCTAATCCGCTCACCAAAAGTTTTTGATATCGTCAAAGTTTATCTTAACTTATCCGTCCAAACAACTCGAATCCTCACAAAAATGAAATACGTATTACCTCTGCTCGTTCTAATTCTCCTTACCGCATGCCAGGAAGATGAAGTAAATCCCTACGAAACAAACCCTGGCCCAGTTATCCGAGCCGTAGACCTCTCTATCCTTCCTGAAATTGAAGAATCAGGCACTGTTTTTTACAACTTCGAAGGCCAAGCCGAAAATATGTTATCCATCCTAAAAAACGCGGGTGTCAATACTGTAAGGCTTCGACTTTGGCATACACCTGATACAAAGCATTCTTCTTTGCAGGAAGTACAACAATTTTCAAATAGGTTGAAAGAAAATAAGCTCAACGTTTGGCTAACGATTCATTATTCAGATACATGGGCTGACCCGGGATCTCAGGATGTACCCAAGGCATGGGAATCATTGCAAATGGGAACTTTGGCAGACAGCGTGTTTAGGTATACCGAAAAAGTTATAAAAAGGGTTCAGCCAGATTTTGTCCAAATCGGAAATGAAATAAATAATGGCTTTTTATTTCCCCACGGAAACATTTATTCCAATGCATCCGGTTTTGAGGCCCTTTATAAGGAGGGGGCAAGGGCCGTTCGTGAAACTTCTGAAGAAACTATGATCATTTTTCACTATGCAGGGCTTGATGGCGCAGAGACCTTCTTCAATCGTTTCCCTCACTTAGATTTTGATGTTATTGGCCTGTCCTACTATCCTATTTGGCATGGGAAAGATTTGGATGAATTGTCCAATACCTTATCTACTCTGGGAGAGGTTCATAATAAACCTGTAATCATAGCTGAAGTTGCTTATCCTTTCACATTAGGTTGGGCTGATTGGACGAACAATATCGTTGGTCTGGAAGAGCAATTGATCCTGCCTGATTATCCTGCTTCACCGGATGGGCAGAAAAGCTTTATTTCCAGAATTATGGAAATCGCGACGGCCCGGGAAAATGGATTGGGTATTTGCTATTGGGGAGGTGAATGGGTTGCTTTCAAAGGGCCTCAGGCTATGGATGGGTCTCCGTTTGAAAACCAAGCATTGTTTGACTTCGAGTTTAGGGCATTGCCGGTTGTTGAAGTATTTAGAGAGTGATTTTTTTCCTAAGATTGGACTTTAGCCCTTTTGGTATTAATGGGCTAAAGCCCCGATAAATCTTAACACTACAGAGGCTGTCTCATAAGTAGGTTCGTTGCGCATGGCAGGAAATTTTCTTTCTTGAGAGGCGTTCTTTTTTTTAACTTTTAGTAAAATTTAAAAAAAAGAACGCCTCTCAAGATAAAATATTCCTCCCGAGCCAAACGAATTACTTATGAGACAGCCTCTAAAAAAAACTTAAGCCGCAATATAGTACCGACTGCTTTTTAGTTAATTTTTTATAAAACGTTTAACTCCCGAGAAATTCTCCCCATTAAAGGTAATAAAATAAACCCCTTCCGGCCATTGTTCCGCAACCAATTCAAATAAGTTTTTGCCTTGAAGAAGCTTTAAGCCTTCATTAAAAATAACTCTGCCAGAAAGATTTACGACTTGCAAAGAAACCTCTGAAGGGCTATCCGTATCAATGCTTAATCGAAGCCAATCATTGATCGGGTTAGGGAAAATAGTAATCTCTGCGCTTGATGTTGTCAAGGTTTGATTTGAATTGACAATTTTTTCTTCCACAGTCAAAGTGTTGCAAGCGGCACCATCCCCGGAAGTCGCATTGTTACCATTAACACCGTTTCCGCAAGAATAGAACGTAACGGTGCCACCTCCGGCAGGAGCTGTCCAGTCAACCAGGAATTCATTGTTGTTTTGCACGCCATTTTGTTCTGCGTACGTACGCCCGGTTGAATTAACCGTTGAGATTTTTACATTTGAAGCAGGATTGGACCAATCGGTTACCGGTGTAGCGCTTTCACCTTCTACACCATTCAGGGCGATCATCTGGAAGCCATATCCATTTGGACTGCCTGCAGCAGCGTTCAGAGTTACCTTAACGCGATATGTCTCTCCGGGCAGATAACCTTCAGCGACTACTGAGTTGTCGTTTTGATCCAGCAAATCAATATCCAGGGTAACTTGTATGGGGCCTTGATTATGGCAATTTTGACAGGTCTTGGAGTCATCGCCCGGAGCACCTGAGTTGCCTTCTTGTGCAAAGCCTGCTCTGCCATCAGAACTGCCGAGAAATAATACAGCCGCGAGGCTAAAAAAGAATAGGGTGTAAATGAACTTGAGCTTCATGTTTAATTTTTTAGTTCTTTGACATAAATTGTATGGAACTGAAACATGAGTCCTCCCGAAAATTCGGGAGGACTCATGTTTCAGTTCCATTTTTCACAATTTCTGTCAAAAAAATTAGATAATAATACTTGAACGTCCGCAAGGCTTAAAGGGTTATTATTTAGAACGATCCTACAGTAAAAGGTTTATTCCGGGTCAGAAAATAATTCGTTCCCGTTTCCCGTTTCCCGTTCCCAGCTTATCGTTTCCCGCTTATCGTTTGAACTTTTTCCGTTGCCGGATTAGTTTAGGGCCATACCAAAGCCATAGGCCGCTGCCAATCAGGAATAGAAGGCCAAACCCAATAAGGTTCATAGAAACTAACTTAAAAATATGACTGACTATCGATCCATCGTGAAGGGCTTCGATCCAATCGGAATGGCGACGGGCGATGGATTTGACTTTTCCGGTGGAGGCATCAACCTGAACTTCCCAGTAACCATTTTTAAAAAGAACTTTTACAATACCTTTTGAAGGGCGCGCATCCATCCGATCAACAGGATTATTCTTTTGACTGGAGTTGTATTTGTAAAGAGCAGCCCGGGCAATAGAATCAACGGAACTAAGCGGTAACCACTCGCTTAGTTTAGAGCTCTCCCCCTTTTGAGTAGGTGGTTGGATAATGTCGGAATCTTTCTTTAAGGCCAGTAAAATTCCGGTAAGAGCACTAATGATAAAAAGTATGGATAAGGAGGTTCCTACGAAGCGATGGAACCTTCTGTTTGTTCTTAAACTTCTAACAAGATATTTCAATTCTCCCTCGTTTTCAATGCTTCTGACACATGAGTCATTCCGAAAATTCGGGATGACTCATGTTTGATAATTGAGCTATATCGCAGGAAGCACGGTTCCTTTGGATTCCCCAAAGCCAATTCGGATGCCATCTCTTTGGGCATAACCTTTCATGATGACCGTATCTCCGTCGTTGATGAATTTGCGTTCTGAGCCGTCGTTCATCTTTAAAGGCTGGGTGCCACGCCAGCTGAGCTCCAGCATAGAGCCGTAAGATTCTTTCGTCGGGCCACTAATTGTACCGGAGGCCATCATGTCACCTACATTGATGTTGCAACCATTTACGGTGTGATGCGCTAGCTGTTGGCTGATATTCCAGTACATGTGTTTGAAGTTGGAGTGACAAACCTTTGTTGCCTCATTTTCGTCGGGCTGAATGTAAACTTCGAGTTCAATATCGAAGTTGCCTTTGCCCTCATATTTTAAGTAAGGAAGTACTTCAGGCTGTTGTTCAGGGCTGTTTACCCGGAAAGGCTCCAATGCATCCAAGGTAACGATCCAGGGAGAAATAGTGGATGCAAAGCTTTTGCCGAGGAAAGGCCCGAGAGGAACATATTCCCACTTTTGAATATCTCTTGCAGACCAGTCATTGAATAAAACCATTCCAAAGATGAACTCTTCGGCTTTATTAACGGACACCGTTTCTCCAAGTAGGGTGGGTTTTCCTACTACAAAAGCCATTTCCAGCTCAAAATCCAATAGTTTTGATGGGCCAAAAACGGGTTTTTCTGCTCCTTGAGGCATTTGTTGCCCTTTGGGGCGAATTACAGGAGTTCCGGATACTACAATAGAAGATGCTCTTCCGTGATAACCTACGGGTAAATGTAGCCAGTTTGGAAGCAGAGCATTTTCTGGATCCCGGAACATAGATCCTACATTGGTCGCGTGCTCTCTGCTCGAGTAAAAATCAGTGTAATCACCTACTTTGACGGGCATTAGCAGCTTAACTTCTTCAATGTTATGCGTATAATTCGATGCATTTTCCCGTACATCATAAGAAGTATCTTCTCTAAATAGGTCAGATAGTCTTTGGCGCACACTCCTTCCTACCGTTTTTCCAAGGCTTATAAAGTCATTCAGATAAGATTGCTCAAAAACATTTCCTTCGATGTCTATACCTTTAAAATAGCCTTCCTTATGCAATGCAGCCAGGTTTATTATTGTATTGCCAATGATGCTGGCTACAAAAGAGGTTCCTTCCAGGTTTTCAGCAATTCCGAAAGGTAAGTTTTGTATGGGAAAGTCACTGTGTGCTTCAACGGATATCCAGGAACGAAGCGTTGGGTCATTAGCAGCTATCATATATTGTTTTGTTTTAAAACAAAGGTAATAAAAATTGCGGGCAACGGATAGCAGCCAACAGGGTACATTTCATTTTATGGCTGTTCTCAAGAAGAGATTATTTTTAGAGAGAGGCACGCTACCGCGTGCCTCTCTAAAGAAAACACCTTCTCAAGAACAGCTATAAAATGAAATGCACCCCGCTGGCCGTTAGCCGTTTAATAGTGATTACCATTCAATAGTAGAAAGGATTAAGCTGAGTTCCTGAAAAAAATCTCTTTTTTCTTCTCCGGGGGCAAAGAGGAACCCATCGGCCATTAAAATTTCTCCTTGTTCTTCATTATAAATAACGTAGGAAATGAATGGCCCCCCCAGAAAATCATTTTCCATTTCCCATATTCCGCGCACTTCGAGCGCGTAATGATTGAAAGAAGAAACAGGAGTAAGAATTAGCGGTAAGTCATTGGGGTTGACTTTCATATACGAATCGGGTTTACTGGAAGAGACCCTTAGTCCCAGTTCATCTCTTAACTCAATTATTCCTTGTTTAGTAAGTTGATCCTGGCTTTTGTATGGACGTTTATGCAGGAGAATATTGCTTGTCATTTTTCTATTATCCTTTCTTATCCAAAGGAAATCTTTTTCGAAAAAAGCAGTATTGAAATCATTTGGTATACGCATGGCGATTCCAAATGAATCAAGGACCGATGCCGACAGGCTTATATTATTTCCGGATTGAAAAGCAGTTGCTTCGATCTTGGTTTGGTCGAATGTATTAATCCGGGAAACAATGCTATTAAAGTTGCGCTTGAAGTTTTCAATGAGTTTGTCATGCCCGGAGCCGAATTGATAGATCAGGATTTGGCCGTTTGCCCATTTGTCATTGCCGACGGAGGAGGAGTACTCTGGATTTTCTTTAGCTCTTCGGAGGTTTTCTTGCCCAATATCGCCGATGACCATCTGTCTTGTAGGAGAATCTTCATCGTCAAGGTCAGCAACTACGAGATAAGTTCTTAATTCTTTTCTGACCGATTTTGCGTTGAGATCCTCTATTGTGTAATGCTTAAGGTCAAAGATCGGTTCGGGCTGGGGAAGTACAAGAACGGGGGATTCCAGG
This sequence comes from uncultured Saprospiraceae bacterium, assembly GCA_964537285.1. Taxonomy (GTDB): domain Bacteria; phylum Bacteroidota; class Bacteroidia; order Chitinophagales; family Saprospiraceae; genus CAZHZT01. Next base: position 6,731 of record CAZHZT010000029.1, read on the forward strand.
AAATAGCGCAGGGTGTCGCCTACGGCTCCTTCCCAGATGTTTTTATCGGCAATTACCACCAAAGTGTTCACTTTGCCTATTGCAGTATGCTTCGATTTCATACGAGGGCTCATAGGACTATCGCATGAAATGAGGAAAAACAACAGGCTAAATGTAAGTAGTGAATAAAGAGCTGGCTTTCGTATATACGTCATTTGAAAAAAAATTTTCTATTTTAGAATTTCAAGTACATTGTTTGACTTAGGTTACCACTATACAGTACTTAGATGCAATATAGGCAACTTATGGCGCAAAAAACACGAAAAGCGCAGCAGGATGAATTCATCCTGCTGCGCTTTAAGCATGTAATACTTTTATTATTATAAAACAGAGAAAAGTGATTAGGCCGTTTCTCCTAGTTTTAGTTTTTTAACGTGTTTTGACAACTTCGACTTTAAGTTAGAAGCTTTGTTTTTATGCCAGTTTCCTTGACGTACCAGTCTGTCCATCATGCTAACGACCTTAGGCAAAAATGCCATCGCCTCATCCGGATCACTCATTTCGCGTAGCTTTCTAATAGCTGTACGCGTAGACTTTTTGTAGTACCTGTTGTGTACACGGCGCTTCTCGTCTTGGCGAATACGCTTTTTGGCTGATTTATGATGTGCCATATTAATTCCTCTCGATTACTTTTAAATATCTATTTTCAAACGGAATGCAAAGGTATTATTTTTTTTATAAAAAGCAAAAAAATCTTTAAAAAAGACTATTGCAAGGAGGTGTGCCGGCACATCTACTTGCAATAGTCTTTATCAAAGAACTATAAATTTTTATTTTTTGAAAAGTCAAGGCTGTTTTTCGATAAAAAGTCATGATTTTTGTTGTAAATATATAGATATTTGTATGAATTAAATTATAATAAAACAATCATGAAGCTGCTGCGTTATTCGGCAAAATAAAGCTTAAAAATATCATATTCCATGAAAGACTTTTCGCATATCAGCAATGCGCATCCCAACTACATAGAATCTCTGTACAAACAATATCTTGCAGCTCCGGAATCGGTAGATGAAAGCTGGAGGAATTTTTTCCAAGGGTTTGATTTTGCAATGAACGCCAACGGAAACGGAGCGGAAATTACCGCTACAAATGGTGCTGTTTCGGCCCCTTCCGATGTAAACCTGAAGAAAGAGTTTGGTGTTTTATCGATCATTCATGGCTTCCGGGACAGGGGGCATTTGCTTTCTACTACGAATCCCATCCGTGAAAGGCGCAATCGTGCTCCTCACCTTGATCTTAACGATTACCATCTGGAAGATGCGGATCTCGGCAGAGTATTTTATTCAGGATCTGAGATTGGCTTGAAAAATGCCACATTACAGGAGATCCTCGATCAACTTAAAAAAATCTATTGCCGGAATATTGGTTTTGAATATACCCATATCGAGAATAGAGGGAAGCGCATGTGGTTGCGTAGCAAGATCGAAGAACATTCTCAAAAAGAGGATTATGGCTTGAGCCTGGATAAGAAGAAGCGAATTTTGGAAAAACTGAATGGCGCGGTCGTCTTTGAAAAGTTTTTGCATACTAAATATATCGGTCAGAAACGCTTCTCACTAGAAGGGGGAGAAACGACTATTGCAGCTTTGGATGCCATCATAAACAAAGGAGCAGAGAATCAGGTACAGGAAGTGGTGATTGGCATGGCGCATCGCGGCCGTTTGAATGTACTGGCCAATATCATGGGCAAAACTTATCAACATATATTCAATGAGTTCGAAGGAACAGCCGTGCCTAGCCTGAGCTTTGGAGATGGTGATGTTAAGTATCACCTCGGTTTTTCCTCTCAGTTGGATACACCTTCCGGAAATAGTATTTATCTGAAATTAGTTCCTAACCCTTCTCACCTCGAGTCAGTCAACCCTGTTGTGGAAGGCTTTGCCAGAGCAAAAGCCGATGTGCTTTACAACAGTGACTACGATCGGATCTTGCCTATTTTAATTCACGGAGATGCAGCAATTGCCGGGCAGGGGATTGTGTACGAGACCGTGCAAATGAGCCAGCTTGAAGGGTATTATACAGGAGGAACCATTCATTTTGTCATTAATAATCAAATCGGTTTCACCACTGATTTTGATGATGCGCGTTCATCTACATATTGTACAGGCGTTGCGAGCCTGGTACAGGCGCCGGTATTTCATGTCAATGGTGATGATCCGGAAGCAGTGATCTTTGCTGTGGAGTTGGCTACAGAGTATCGCCAACGTTTTAACAATGATGTTTTCATTGATATGGTGTGCTACCGTAAACACGGCCATAATGAAGGAGACGATCCTCAGTTCACACAACCTCAGATGTATGCTTTGATCAAAAATCACAAGGATCCGCGTATGGTATATTCCGAGCGTTTGGTGGCCCGGGGAGAAGTAGAAAAAGAATTGGCTCAGAATTTAGAGAAATCCTTCTGGCATAGCCTTCAGGAGCGCTTGGATGAAGTGAAGGAGAACCCGCTTCCCTACGTTGTACAATCCCCTGAAGAAGCATGGAGTCAGTTGAAGTTTGCGAATGAAGCTGCTGATTTTGAGACTTCACCGGAAACGGGTATAGAGGAGGAACGCGCCAGGAAGATTCTGGGTCACTTGATGGCCATTCCCGACAACCTCAGCCCTATCGGAAAAGTTAACCGATTGCTCAAAGGGAATAAAAAACTTCTGGATGAAGATAAACTTGATTGGGCCTTAGGAGAATTATTGGCTTATGGTTCACTTCTTCTGGAAGGGCGGAATATTCGCATGAGTGGCCAGGATGTGAAACGCGGAACGTTCTCTCACCGTCATGCGATCTTTAATGATAAAGAAACATATAGAGAGTACAATCGCCTGAATGAAATTGAGGCGGATCAAGGAGAGTTGCGTATTTTCAATTCTTTACTTTCTGAGTTTGGTGTGCTTGGGTTTGAATATGGCTATTCCATGGCTGACCCCAATTCACTAGTAATCTGGGAGGCTCAATTCGGTGATTTTTACAATGGTGCTCAAACCATTATCGATCAGTATATTTCAGCAGCTGAAAGTAAATGGCAACGAATGAGTGGTTTAGTGCTTCTATTACCACACGGTTATGAAGGCCAGGGCCCCGAGCATTCGAGTGCTCGCCTTGAACGCTTTTTACAGAGCAGCGCCGAATTCAACTGGACTGTAGCAAACATTACCTCTCCGGCAAACTTCTTCCACGCCCTTCGCCGGCAACTGGCTCGCCCATTCCGCAAACCATTGATTGTCATGTCTCCTAAGTCATTGCTTCGCAATCCAATGGCCGTATCTAATCTTTCCGAATTTCTAGGAGATAAACGATTCCAGGAATTGTATGATGATCCAAATATAGGGCCACGTAGTGGTAAGAAAATTACAAGAGTTCTGCTTTGTACAGGGAAAATCTACTACGAATTATATCAGGCTAAGGTAGAGAAAAATCGCAAAGATGTGGCCATTGTTCGTTTAGAACAATTATACCCACTGCCAGTACCACAGCTTCAATTTGTTATAAAAAAATATAGCGAAGCTGAATTTGTTTGGGTGCAGGAAGAGCCTTCTAATATGGGAGCTTGGCAGTATATTCACTCTCTCCTTGTCAATAAAGAGGTTAGCTTAGGGATTCCGTTGCGCTTTATTGCGCGTAAGGCAAGTGCTTCTCCCGCAACGGGATTCAAGAAGGCGCATAATGAACAACAAAATTCTATTATAGAGCAATCGTTTGAATAAAAAAGGGCTGTCTCATGAGTCGGGAGTTGTCCTTGGCAGGTATAGATTTAATTCAGAGAGTTGAAATTCAACAAATTTTTATTTAAAAATTTGTTGAATTTCAACTCTCTAAAAAAGAAGTTTCCTCCCAAGAGCAGCGGATCGACTTATGAGACAGCCCTTTTTTATTCAAACGATTGCTCTGCGTCTCTATTCCGGAAAATAAAGCTTGGTATAATATTCATCGGCCATTCTTGCTGAATCAAAGAACGGCATGATATCTTTCATGCTTTGCTTTACCATTTTCATCCAATCATCATGATTATCATAATAAGCGGGGAGAATTTGGTTTTTCAGTATTTGAAGCATGTGAATGAGGTCATGTGTATCTTGTTTTTCGATAGAAAGTTCCAGATCAACAGGTGGAATGATAAAGCTGTTTTCTCCATCTTTTGCGAATTCAACCATCCAACCGTCGAGCGTAGAGAAGTTTAGTGATCCATTCATGGCGGCAGTCATCCCGCTCGTACCCGAAGCTTCCCGGGTAATTCGCGGAGTATTTAGCCACACATCGGAACCTCGTTTGAGGGCTTTGGAAAGCCCCAGTTCGTAACCTGTAAGTACTGCGCAGTTAGGGTATTTTTTACTGATCTGGGAGAGGAAATTGAATGTATTGATGGCATTGAAGTCCGTAGGATAAGGTTTGCCCGCCCAGATAAGTTGAACAGGATGATCCAGATTAGAAACGAATCTTTCAAATTGTTCGTAATCTTTGGTGATCAAATCCGCTCTCTTGTATCCGGCAAATCTTCTGGCCCATACAATGGTAAGAACATCCGGATCGAATAGCTGCCCTGTTTGGTCAACGACGATATCGAACAATTCTTTTTTCATTTCCTTCTTTCTCGCGATAAGTGCCTCATCATCATCAGCAGCCAAAGCTGCATCCATTTGAGTGTCAGACCAATATTTAGCGTTTTGCGAATTGGTAATATGAATGATCGGACAGGTATTCTCATGGCCTTTCCACATTTCTCTGGATACCTCTCCGTGCTTTTTAGAAACAGCATTGGATAGGCGAGATATCCTAAGAGCTCCCAGGGTCAGATTAAATCGATCCCCGTGAATGCCTGTCATTTCCCGTACCTCATCAAGTCTGATATTGCCAAAGAAGCCCATTCTTTCGAGCAGGTGGATATCGTGTTCTTCATTTCCGGCAGGGACAGGGGTGTGGGTAGTGAACGTCATCAATTGACGAACTTTTTCATTATCTCCCAACTCTTCTTTTAAATGGAAAGCGATAGGAAGCGCGTGAGCTTCATTGATATGATAAACATCTGGCTCTACGCCGAGCTTCTGAAGAAGAATACCGCCCCCGATGCCTAATAGAATATATTGAGCAATTTTGGTTTCAATTGTAGAATCGTAGAGTCGGTGAGTAATGGTACGGGCAAGGAAGTCGTTTTCAGGTACGTCCGTCGATAATAAAAAGATCGGAGCATTTCCGAAGGTGTCTGGCGGGAGGTAGTACACCCTTACAAATACCTGATGCCTGTTAACATTGATACTGAACTGGATACCTGTATCTTCAAGGAAAGAGTAGGTTTTTTCCATGAATAAAACATCCATCGATTGATCCCCCTGGCGGATTTGGTCGTAATAACCATATTTCCATAAAATACCTATTCCGATCGTATTTTGTTTAAGATCGTAGGCACTGCGCATATGAGAACCGGCCAGGAAGCCAAGGCCGCCGGAAAAGATTTTTAGCGCTTGGTCTACAGCGAATTCCATGCAGAAATAGACCGCAGAGGACTTGTATTTTGGATCAAACGAATAAGGATGGCTAAAGTTTTTAAAGTCTGCCATTGGCCAAATTTTAGAATTTTACAATCAATAGTGAGCACAAATAAAGCAAATTTTTCTCTTATCTACGCTTTTGTAAAGTCTTTTATCTTTGTGGTTGCCCGCTAGGTTGGGTGAGGCTTTCTCAATACGATCATATCCGAAAGGTAGATCTGAATCCTTGTTAAACGAATATTTTTTGGGGCAGTAGTTTTTTTTTGGTTCTTTGACATCAGTAGTTCACGCAAATAGGCTATATAAATAATCTTTGCCCTCTGTAGAAGCATTTTTCGTTTGGAGATCGACACTTTTTTGGGGTTTTTCTTCGAAAAATCCCAAAAAAGTGTCGATCTCCAACTCAAAAACCTTCTTGCCAAGGGCATCGATAGTTTATACAACCTAATTCCGTGAACTACTTTAAATATATTCATGAAGTGCTTTGGTATATCCCGACCTGGAAGGCCTTTATTAGACTTTATAACAATGGAAAACAATCCTTATGTCGTTCAATATTTACAATAATCTTCTTGATGCTAAGGAGAAGGGAGTGAAGAAATTTGTGGTTTTAATTGATCCGGATAAATTGCGCCTGGGCAATGTGGAGAACGTCATTGAAAAGTCCCTGGAGGCAGGGGTCGATTACTTCTTCGTCGGAGGTAGCTTGATTATTAACGATATGATGGATTATTGTCTGGATACCGTAAAAAAGTTATCTTCTATTCCGACCATTCTTTTTCCGGGAAACACGTTCCAGATAAACCAAAAGGCCGATGCTTTATTATTTCTTTCCCTAATCTCTGGTCGAAATCCCGAATTATTAATCGGAAAGCACGTAATTGCAGCTCCTATATTAAAAAATAGTAATTTGGAAATTATTTCTACGGGATATATGTTAATTGATGGAGGCGCAGCTACAAGTGTTTCTTATATGAGCAATACGATGGCCATTCCTTCAAATAAAGATGATATAGCGCTTTGCACTGCATTAGCAGGAGAACTATTGGGTTTGAAGGTAATATATATGGATGCCGGAAGTGGAGCTTTAAAGCCTGTTTCTGCGAGTATGATAAACGCAGTGAGCGAATCTGTTCGTTTGCCCCTGATTGTAGGAGGGGGAATAAAAAATCCTGAAAAAGTTTATCAGAATGTACAAGCAGGGGCCGATGTTATTGTTGTTGGAAATGCCATCGAAAAAGATCCCAATCTACTAAAGGAAATGGTGGAAGCATTGAAAAATTAATTTAAAAGAGGTAAATGGAAAAAGGTGTTGTTACAAAGTCAACTGGTAAATGGTATCAGGTACAATTAGAAAAAGGAAACTCTATCCCCTGTCGAATAATTGGAAAATTCAGGCTAAATGGAATGAAGCTTACTAACCCTGTTGCTGTAGGTGATAAGGTGATGGTACAAATGGAAAATGTAGAAGAAGAACAAGGCCTTATTAAGGAGATTCTTCCCAGAAAGAATTATGTCGTCCGGCAATCTCCGAGGCAAAAACACCATCTGCATCTTTTGGCCAGCAACATAGATCAAGCTCTGCTTATCGGCACCATTGTACAGCCGGATCTGAAACAGGGGTTCATTGATCGGTTTCTATTGACGACAGAACCGCACGATATCCCCGTAACCATCGTGATGAATAAAAAAGATGTTTATGACGATCGGGCGCTAAGCATTTATTCTGTGATTGAAGAAATTTATGAGGAGATTGGTTATCAGGTTTTGTTGGTTTCTGCTTTGGAAAGTGAAGGAATAGATGAGCTTAAGGCTATTCTTAAAGAAAAAGTCACGCTTGTAAGCGGGCAGTCTGGAGTTGGAAAATCTTCATTGATCAATGCAATTCAACCTAGTCTTAATATTCGGACGAAGGAAATATCCGATTATTCCGGCAAGGGGCAGCATACAACCACTTTTGCTGAGATGCATTCTTTGGAAATGGGTGGTGTTATTATCGATACTCCGGGGATAAAAACGCTTTCTTTTAATAATCTTGAGGTGGCAGATGTAGCTCATAATTTCCGTGAATTCTTTAAATATTCCAAAGAATGTAAATTTCACGATTGCACCCACCGGAATGAACCGCACTGTATGGTCAAACAGGCGATTGAAGAGGGCTTTATCAGCGAATTAAGATATATGAATTACATCCAAATCCTGGACGAGATTGAAGAACAGAATTATTGGGAAAGAAATAAGGATTTGTAAAGTTTTTGCAAAACATGAGTCCTTCCGAAATTTCGGAAGGACTCATGTTTTGCAAATTTCAAGCCCTTTACTTCGCCGAACGAACATTTGTTCGTATGTTTGTATTTAATTTCTGAATACATACAAATACTTTATGAGTACTCCGAAATTTCATGCTTTAAAAGTCAAAGACATAAGAAAAGAAACGCCCGATTGCGTTTCCGTTGCCTTTGATGTTCCCGAAACATTAGCAGATAGTTATTCCTATATTCCTGGTCAATATCTTACCTTGAAAGCACAAATAAATGGAGAAGAAGTACGCCGTTCCTACTCTATTTGTACCGACCCGGAAGAAGGCCTGAGAGTGGCCATCAAAAAAGTGCCTGATGGTAGGTTTTCTACTTTTGCGAATGAACTGCTTCAAGAGGGAGAAGAAGTAGACGTAATGACGCCGATGGGGAATTTTCACACTCCTATCAGCGCCGATAACGAAAAGAATTATGTAGCCTTTGCAGCAGGAAGCGGCATTACACCGATAATGTCGATAATGAAGGCCATCCTTAAGCGCGAGCCCAAGAGTACTTTTATGTTGTTCTTCGGCAATCGCCAGACGGAGTCGATCATCTTCAAAGAGGAAATTGAAGCTTTGAAAAATAAATACCTGGGGCGCTTAAGCGTACATCATGTGCTGAGCCGAATGTTCTCAGGCAATGAGCTTTTCGACGGCCGGATAGATGAAGAAAAATGCCGTCGCTTTAGCCAAATCTTTTTTGACCCATCGGAAGTAGATGCATTTTTCCTGTGTGGGCCAGAGCAGATGATCTTTGATGTGACCGAAACTTTAAAACAACTCGAAGTAGATCCGGAAAAAATTCACTTCGAGCTCTTTACTTCTCCTGCGGGTAAGCTGGGGCAAACGAAAACGGATAGCCCCAAGAAAGATTTTGATCCTGCCAGTGAAAGCCACGTTACTATTAATCTCGATGGAAGTGCCTTTAAAATTACGCTTCCTTATGGCGGCCCAGCCATTTTGGATGCTGCCCTAAAGTATGGTGCAGACTTGCCCTATGCCTGTAAAGGTGGCGTATGCTGTACCTGCCGCGCCAAACTTGTAGAAGGAGAGGTGGATATGGATGTGAATTATGCCTTAGAACCCGAAGAGGTAGAAGCTGGTTTTATATTGACTTGTCAAGCGCACCCACGTACCCCTGAGGTAAAAGTAGATTTTGATGTGCGGTAATATTAAATCATCTAATTTTGTCCGAAAGCGCTAAAAAAAATAAACGGGAACTGATTTATGAAGAGGCAGCAAAGCTTTTTAAAGAAAAGGGCTATGCCGCTTCTTCTATGAGGGAACTAGCTAAAAGAGTCGGACTCAAAGCCTCGAGCTTTTACAATCATATTGCCTCAAAAGAAGATATTCTCAGAGATATTTGCTTCGAAAGCGCGCATAAATTCCTGGCAGGAATGGATCAGGTAAAGGCTTCTTTTCATACGCCTTTAGATCAATTAAGGGCATTGATCAGATTGCATATTTCCATTGCCTCGGAAAATGTACACTCCATTATTGTCTTTAACGATGAATGGAAGCATTTGAGCGAACCTTATCTTACGGATTTTCTTCAAATGCGCTCTGATTATGAAAGCCAGTTTCTTGATATTATTAAAAAAGGCATCGAGACAGGAGACTTTCAGCCCCTGGATCCTAAAATTTCACTCTTTACCATATTGAATGCCCTAAAATGGGTTTATTTTTGGATGAAGCCAGAGCGGAAAACAGATGTGATCTTACTTCAGGATAATTTAGAAAAATTATTGCTTGAAGGGCTTGGAAAATAAATCAGAGTACCCCAGATTTCTTCTGATCTTTGGCGGTTTTTTTAATGCAGTTAAACACTTTCGACCATTACCTGATGGTAATTTAATCGTTTTTTAAAAACAATACGAACAAACGTTCGTTTTTTATCTTGATTTCTTTAATGAAATTTTGTATATTTAAGCTGCTTAGTATTTTGTAAATTTCAAGACTAATAAACATCTAACCAATACTATAGAAAAAATTGACTAAAACCTAAAAGATATGAGCGAACATAAGCTACTTGATAAGTTTGAACAAAAAATTGAGCGCGAAGAGAAAATAGAGGCTCGCGACTGGATGCCTGACAAATACCGCAAAACGCTAATCAGGCAAATCTCTCAGCATGCCCATTCAGAAATAGTTGGTATGCTGCCAGAGGGCAACTGGATTACCAGAGCACCTAGCTTGCGCAGAAAAGCAGCCCTGCTAGCGAAAGTTCAGGATGAAGCAGGCCATGGGCTATATCTTTACTCCGCTGCCGAAACCTTAGGAGCTGAGAGAAGTGATCTTATTGATCAACTTCACGAAGGTAAAGCGAAATATTCCAGTATCTTCAACTATCCAACGATATCGTGGGCCGATATCGGGGCCATTGGTTGGTTAGTGGATGGAGCGGCTATCATGAATCAGGTAATGCTTTGTCGAACTTCTTACGGGCCATACGCACGTGCGATGGTACGTATTTGTAAGGAGGAGAGTTTCCACCAACGTCAAGGTTATGAGATTTTGTTGACTTTGTGTCGAGGAGCTGAAGTACAAAAGAAAATGGCACAGGATGCGCTCAACCGCTGGTGGTGGCCTAGTTTGATGATGTTCGGCCCTAGCGATAATGAATCCGTACACTCGGCTCAATCGATGGCATGGAAGATCAAGCGCAAAAGCAATGATGAACTTCGCCAGCAATTTGTTGATGTAACCGTTCCTCAGGCTGAGTTTTTAGGAATCACCGTTCCCGATCCAGATCTTAAGTGGAATGAAGAAAGGGGGCATTACGATTTCGGTGAAATTAACTGGGAAGAGTTCTGGCAGGTAGTGAAAGGGCATGGCCCTTGTAATAAAGAGCGCCTGGATGCTCGTAAAAAAGCACATGATGATGGTGCTTGGGTGAGAGAAGCAGCCATAACTTATGCAGAGAAGCAAGCGCGGAGAGAAGCAGCTAAAACGGCAGTTAAAGTAGCGTAACTTTTTAGTTTTTATAGACCGCGGTTGACGAAGGCGCAATGACGAAGGCTTCAGCCTTCGCCAAACAGAGAAGCAGCCATAACTTATGCAGAGAAGCAAGCGCGGAGAGAAGCAGCTAAAACGGCAGTTAAAGTAGCGTAACTTTTTAGTTTTTATAGACCGCGGTTGACGAAGGCGCAATGACGAAGGCTGTGTTTGGCGAAGGCTGAAGCCTTCGTCATTGCGCCTCCAGTCTTCGCCAAGCGTGGTCTATAGAATTAAACCATCGGTATTTGTTTCTTTAGTCTTTAAATTAAAAAACACCGTTCTTTGACAAACTGTGTGAAGTTTAAAATGATAAAACCTGAATGCCCTGGAGGCTGAAGGGATTATCATTTTTAAACTCCACACAATTTATGTTAAAGAACCAAAAACACTATAAGATGAAAAAAAACTGGCCTCTTTGGGAAGTTTTTATCCGCTCAAAAGCAGGATTAGATCATAAACACGCCGGAAGCTTGCATGCTGCTGATGCCAAAATGGCGATCGAGAATGCTCGCGATGTATATACCCGAAGAAATGAGGGCGTCAGCATATGGGTCGTCGAATCAAAATACATTACCGCTTCCAACCCTGAAGAAGCAGATTCTTTGTACGATCCTGCTGAAGATAAAGTGTATCGCCATCCTACTTTTTACGACTTACCGGATGAAGTAAAACATATTTAAGCGGGAAACGGGGAACGGATAACGGGGGACGGTTGGACGGATTTTAAAAATTTGAGAGATTAACCTTTTTAGAATGGATAAGAATAAACATTTTCTTTATGTGCTCCAATTAGCAGATAATGCCTTAATTCTGGGGCATAGATTATCAGAGTGGTGTGGGCATGGGCCTGTTTTGGAGCAAGATATTGCCATGACCAACATTTCCCTGGATCATGTTGGCCAGGCGAGAATGTATTTTCAATATGCTGCGGAACTTGAAGGTGAAGGGAAAACAGAGGACGACCTGGCTTATCACAGAGATGCATGGGACTTCAGGAATCTACTGCTACTGGAACAACCAAATGGTGACTGGGGCAATACCCTGATCCGCTCTTTTTTCTATGATGCCTATCATAAGCTATTCCTTGAGGAACTTTTGAAGAGTAATGATGAACGTTTAGTTAGTATAGCCCAGAAAGCTATAAAGGAAGTAACCTATCACCTGAGATATACTTCCGAGTGGACAATCCGCCTTGGGGATGGAACGGAAGAAAGCCATGCCAGAATGCAAAAGGCTATCGACCATCTTTGGCCATATACCGGGGAGATTTTTATTATGAACGATATCGAAAAATGGGCATCAGAGTTGGGAATCGGCCCTGATATTACCTCACTGAAACCTCAATGGGAACAATATATTAAAGAAATTTTTGATCGCGCCACGCTTTCTCTTCCGGAAAATCCCTACATCCAGCAAGGAGGTAAAAACGGTTTGCATTCCGAACATTTAGGATACATTCTGGCCGAACTGCAATTCGTTCAAAGGGCGTATCCGGGAATGGAATGGTAAAGCAATTTGTCATTTTCACTTTGGAAATTCAAAGGGAAATGACCGCTTAATTAACCTAAGTTGCGATGAATGAGGGGGAATAAGGAGGAATTCATGAAAAACGGAGTCGGTAGGCAAAGTTTTGAAACAAATTACCAACGATTTGGCCTCATTTTAATGAATCGCAACTTGCATTAATTAATAGTTTTTAACTTACACTAACTATGTCAGCTTCGACGGCAAAAGAAAATATAAAAATCCTTCTTAAAGGAGTTATGGATCCGGAAATTCCCGTTCTTACCATTGAAGACCTGGGAATCTTGCGAGATGTAAAAGTTCATGATGATGGCCTTATAGAGGTAATCATAACGCCAACTTACTCGGGCTGTCCGGCGATGAATATGATCGAAGTTAATATAAAAGCTACTTTACAAGAACTGGGACATGACAATGTAAAGGTAACTACCGTTCTCAGTCCCGCATGGACAACAGACTGGATTTCTGAAGAAGGGCGTCAAAAGCTCAAGTCTTATGGCATTGCTCCTCCCGAGGAATCCAGCGTAGATAAAGGAGCTCTTTTTAGTGATGAAAAAAAGATCCAATGCCCCCGTTGTGGATCAAAAAACACAAAAATGCTAAGTCAGTTTGGTTCGACAGCCTGCAAAGCCCTTCATCAATGTAATGATTGCAAAGAACCTTTTGACTACTTCAAGTGCCATTAACTATCAAGCCAAGCTTTAAAGGCTCCCACTTTTTCTCTGCTTATCAAGATTTGCGAATCGTCTTCATGTTGAGCAAGTTGCACTTTTAAACGACTATTCGTATAGCTGGTCACTTGCTTAATCCCGTCAAAAGAAGCTAAATATTGGCGATTCAATCGAAAAAACTGAGCCGGGTCAACGTGTTGTTCGATCTCCTCTAGTTTTAAATCCAGAGCATGTTTCTTTCCGTTAAATGTTTTTAACCACGAGGTTTTGTGAGCAGTGAAGAAATAAGCAATTTCTTCCACCGGAACGGAGGTAATATAAGCCCCTGCTTTAACCATAAACCGCTGTTTGTACTTCCGTTTATTGGTGATCGAATTCATGGCATTCATCAGTTTCTGTGGGAAAAAGCTCTGTACGAACTGCTTCTTCATCTGCTCATACCTCATCAGTGCATTTTCCAGTTCCTGCTTATCGATCGGTTTGAGCAAATAATCGATGCTGTTTACTTTGAACGCCTTTAATGCATACTCATCGTAAGCAGTGGTGAAAATAAGAGGGCATTCCACCTCTACTTCTTCAAATATTTTAAAGCTGAGCCCGTCAGCAAGTTGTATATCAAAAAAAGCCAGGTCAGGCGATTCATTTTCCTTGAACCAGGACACCGCGTCTTCAATAGTATCAATCACAGCCATGACCGTGAAATCAGGATTAATGTTTTTTAAAAGAATCTCCAACCGCTCTGCAGCGAGCTCTTCATCTTCAATGATTAGAATATGCAGCAATTTTCTTTGAATTTAATTAAAAAATAATTAACTTAATTTCCGATAAAAAAGAATGAAATATTCTGTTGAATTTCCCCTGCCCTGCTATTTGCTGGCATAAGAGAAATTCAACAGAATATTGACCTCCCCAAAATGCTAATTTTTTTCTAACTACAAAACTACATGATATGGCGTACGACACAAAAAACATCAGAAACGTGGTATTACTGGGCCACCCCGGCTGTGGCAAGACAACTTTAGTAGAAGCTATGCTATACGAATCTAAAGAAATCACGCGTCGGGGTACCATTGATGAAGGGAGTACTATCTCCGATCACAACGATATCGAAAAGGAATGGAAGCACTCTTTTTTTAGTACACTCATGCATGTAAGTTGGAAAGACTCTAAAATTAACCTAATTGACACCCCTGGCTCTGATGATTTTGTAGGTGAAATCATCTCTTCAATGAAAGTTGCTGATACTGGCTTGATGGTATTAAACGCTAAAAGCGGCGTAGAAGTGGGCACCGAATTGATTTGGGACTATACAGAGAGGTTTCATACGCCTATCATTTTTGTTATTAACCAATTGGATCACGAGCAGGCAAATTTTGACAGAACGCTCGAACAAGCTCAAAAACGCTTTGGAAATAAAGTAATTCCTGTTCAATATCCTCTTGAAACAGGGCCTGGATTCAATACAATCGTAGATACCTTACGGATGACCATGTATGTTTTTCCGGAAGACGGAGGCAAGCCGGAGAAAGTTCCCATTCCGGACTCTGAGATTGGCCGTGCTCAAGAAATGCATAATGCATTAGTGGAGGCGGCAGCTGAAAATGATGAAGAACTCATGGAGCGTTTTTTTGAAGAGGGTTCTCTTACTGAAGAAGAACTGGCTGAAGGCTTGACCATTGCCTTGGCTAATCAGGAAATTTTCCCCGTTTTTTGTTGTTCCTCTATTAACAACATGGGAAGCGGTCGTATCATGGGCTTCATTAATGACATTGCGCCATCTCCGGCTGATCGCCCTGCCGCACCTCTTGAAAACGGAGAACTACTGGAATGCTCAAACGGAGGAGGAGACACCATATTTATTTACAAAACCATGTCCGAACCCCGGGTGGGTAATGTTTCTTATTTCAAAGTATATTGCGGAACGATCAGGTCAGGAGGCGAACTGGCCAACGTCGCCAATCAAACTACGGAAAGATTGGGGCAACTCTATGTTGCCAACGGTAAAAACAGAGACCCAAGAGAAACATTGAGAGCCGGCGACCTCGGCGTTGTCGTAAAACTTAAAAATACCCACACCAATAATACACTTAACACTAAAGGCATAGACAGAAAATTAGCTCCTATGGACTTCCCTGAACCAAGGGTACGTGTAGCCGTCAAACCTCCGAGTAAAAATGATATGGAAAAACTAATGAAAGCCCTCCACATCATTCATGAGGAAGACCCGACCTTAATCGTGGAACAGAACCCGCAATTGAAACAAACTTTACTCCATGCGCAAGGGGAACGCCACCTGGATCTCATAAAGCACCGCATTGAAAATATTTACAATGTTAGCATGGAGTTCGAAAAGCCTCGTATCTCTTATCGCGAAACCATTACTTCAACAGCTAATGCAGACTATCGTCACAAGAAACAAACGGGCGGAGCAGGTCAGTTTGGAGAAGTGCATATGCGATTAATTCCATACTACGAAGGCATGCCTGATCCTTCCGACCTCAATGTGCGTTTCACTGAAGAAGAAGAGCTGAGTTGGGGCGGTAAACTAGTTTTTAAATGGTGCATCGTCGGTGGTTCTATCGATTCAAAGTATTCAAATGCCATTAAAAAAGGTATAATGCAAAAGATGGAAGAAGGTCCGCTTACGGGTTCTTGTGTTCAGGATGTTTGTGTTTGCGTTTACGATGGAAAAATGCACGCAGTAGATTCCAATGATATGGCTTTTCAAATAGCCGGTGGATACGCATTTAAGGAAGCTTTTGATAAGGCAGCTCCGAAACTAATGGAGCCGATTTACGATTTGGAAATCCTATGCTCCGATGATGTTATGGGAGATATTATGAGTGATCTCCAAACACGTAGGGCAATTATTCAGGGGATGGATGCTGAGGGGCATTACCAAAAGATTACGGCAAAAGTTCCATTGGCGGAGCTGTATCGTTATTCTTCTTCCTTGCGGTCTTTGTCTCAGGGACGGGCGAAATTCCACAGGCATTTCTCTCATTATGAGTCGGTTCCGTTTGATATTCAGCAGAAATTGGCCGCAGAGTATAAGGGATCGCTGGAAGCTGTTTAGAATGATTCCTCCTCTTTATTTTCGCTGTACGTGAGCGTCGAAGACGCTCACGTACAGCGTTTTTTAAGCTTGTTTTCTTGATCTACACTGATCATGGAAGTCATTGGACTTGCGGTTAAGGAGCTATGAATGTTCCTTATTTTGCACTGCTGCCATTCGTTTACAGAAGACCAGGTTGTTTCGTTAGTGAGAAGCTACCCGGGTTATTTCTGAACGGTAGGTGAATGCTTCAAGAGTACTAATAATGCAGCGATGTAGGCAATATTTTTTACAATATATTGTCCCAAAAGTGTGAAAGCAAACGGTGGTCTTGTGAAAGATAATGGCATGAATAAAATGAGAGGGGTAAACGTAAGAATCAGGTGGATAATAGCAATGTAAATAGCTATTCTTTTATAAATATTAAAGATTAAAAGAACACCGATCAGAGTTTCCCAAATAGCTAGAAGACTGATTGAAATACCTGAAGGGATTAGGCCAAAGGTCAGAATATCAATGGTATTTTTGGCTAATTCTTCCGCCGGGCTAAGTCCTGGAAAATATTTTAACGCCCCAAACCATAGGTAAACGATGCCAATACTGATCTCTAAAATGCGGTAGTCGGAAAGGTAAAGATTGCTTGACTTCATAATCTGCTTATTTTGAAATAAGATAATGAACCAAAGTTGCGATTCATTACTAAATAAACAAAACCGGCAAGCATTTATTTCTTATTATAAAAAGAGTATGCCTTCAAATAAAATATACCTGGACTACAACGCAACCACTCCGCTTGATTCCCGTGCACTGGATAAAATGCTTCCCTACCTTACCGGAAAACAGGGCAATGCCTCCAGCCGCAACCACTTTTTTGGCTGGGAAGCCAATGAAGCTGTAAAAATGGCCCGGGAGCAAGTTGCTTCCTTAATTGAGGTCGATCCGGAAGAAATCATTTTCACTTCCGGCGCTACAGAGTCCGACAATCTGGCCCTCAGAGGAATTTTTGAAATGTTTAAGCGTAAAGGAAATCATATAATTACGGTAAAATCTGAGCACTCCGCGGTTTTAGATACCTGTCGTTATATTCAAAAGTCGGGAGGCGAAGTGACTTACCTCGATGTTGATGAAAATGGCCTCATTGATATTGAAATGCTAAAAGCAAGTATCAAAGAGGAGACGATTCTTGTAAGTATTATGTGGGCAAATAACGAAACAGGAGTGATCCAGCCGATGCAACAAATTGCTGAAGTTTGTCAGGAAAAAGGTGTTTTTCTGATGAGTGATGCTACTCAGGTCGTGGGTAAAACGGATGTAAAACCCCGAGAAGTGGGTGTTCACCTCTTAGCTTTCAGTGCACATAAAATGTATGGGCCGAAGGGAGTAGGAGCACTCTATGTTTCCCGTCGTCAACCGAGGGTAAAACTTACTCCTTTATTACATGGCGGAGGACATGAGCGCGGCATGCGCTCGGGCACTCTAAACGTTCCGGGAATTGTAGGGTTTGGTGCCGCCTCTGTAATTGCAAAGGAGGAAATGGTAGAAGAAGCAACCCGAATAGTGAAATTAAGGAATAAACTGGAGCAAACGCTTCTAAAAGAACTTGAAGAAACGAGTGTAAATGGCCTACATGCTCCACGCATGCCCAATGTAACGAATATTAATTTCCGGTTTGTGGATGCAGAGGCATTGATAATGACCTTTAACCAAGTCATTGCAGCTTCTACAGGCTCTGCTTGTTCATCCGCGACTTTGGAACCTTCGCATGTACTGACAGCGATGGGGCTGCCTGAAGATATTGCACAATCCGCGGTTCGTTTTAGCCTTGGAAGGTTTACAACAGAAGCAGAGATTGATAATGCAATTGAGTTGATTATTGATGGGGTGAACAAGCTAAGGAGCCAAAGCCCGGTTTGGGAGATGTTTAAGGAAGGGGTGATTTAAGGGATCAGGAAAATAATACCCTACCCATTTTACTTGTCCTTTTTTCCTCAGGCTGTGTTGGAAAGCCTCGCCGTACCTTTGGGTCCCGAAGGCATTCGGGACAAGTTATGCCTACGTTTTCCGCCTAGCCTGAGAAAAAAATTACTTCGCAAAATTTGGGTAGCTTATTAATTGCCTAATCCCTAAAGTTGATTTCAAAAACGGTCCATCCGTCATCCCTTGTACGTAAATCAAATTTTGCCTGATGATTGAGCAGAATTTCCCGGACGAGCGTCAGCCCAACCCCCTGCCCATCTTGCTTGGTGCTAAAAAAGGGAGAAAAAAGCTTTCCTGCGTTTTCTGAAGAAATGGAATCACCGTTATTTTCAATTAGGATAGAAGGGGGAAAAGCGGTTGTTCGAAAACGGACAGTTCCACTATGAGGTATAGCTTCTATAGCATTTTTAATAATGTTGACTAATACTTGTTCGATTTGTTGAATGTCCACTTCAATTTTTTGCTCTTGAGCGCTTAATTGATATTCAAAATGGATATTTTGGAGGTTTGCTTGTTGCTCCATGAGTTTGCTTACATTAAGCAAGGCTTCATTTAACCATACAGGCTTAAGTTGAGGGTCTGGTACCCGAACGACACTGGCGAAGTTTTTCATAAACTTATCCAAGCGGGTATTGCGTTGTACGGCCACCTTCAAAGCCATTTTGACATCCGCTTCCATATTTTGATCCTCATCGTGATACAATTCGGTCACGGATTCCAATATTGAATTGACAGCACCGATAGAGTTATTAACCTCATGTGCCATCATTCGAATGACCTTACCGTATGCTCGCTTTTCGGCTTCCAAAATTTCTTTAGATAGTTCCTGAATAGTAATGAACTTGCGCTGAAAACCCGATTGAATAAAGGTAGAAACCTCACATTTATATTTTCCGTATCCTTTCGCTGAAACAATATCGGAGAAGCCCGGAGATAAGCCTGACAGTTTTTGTAAAACAGGATGCACTATGTAAGGGATTGGAGCTTGTTTTTGCAAAACATCTTTACCGATAATTCGCTCCACAGCAGGATTATAATCCGAAACATTATCGTCGAAATCCAGCATAATGATCCCTACGGGCGAAGAATCGATCAGGCGCTGAAGAAAGAATTGTTGTTCTTCGATAAATATTCTTTCATTTCTAATATTATCGATCATGGCATTATAAACATTGATGAGTTTGTCCATTTCTCTGGAGCCGGTCAATCTAAATTTTACATTAAAATCCTGATCCTCAATAGCATCCATTCCTGTATATAAAAACTGAAGCGGTCGGATAAATGCTTTGTACAACTGATAGGAAAGCACTAAAGATATAATAATGACGATCTCAGCCAGGAAAAAAAGAACGCGTTTTTCTTCAAGTACAAAAAAAGCCAGTATGGCAAGAATGGCATGAATAACGCCAACAAATAAAAAATACTTGACTCTAAGTGTCATATGGGATATTGTATTTTAGCACCCGAACAATATTAAGTACAACAAAATTTCGTTTCCTTTTCCCTTCAATTTCGTTGGAAAGCCTCGCCGTAACTATGGTTCCCGAAAGCATCCGGGACAAGTTATGCCTACGTTTTCCGCCTCATTGAAGAAAAAAGGATTCCAAAATTTTTAGTTATACTTAATTTTATTCGGGTGCTTAGCTAACCTGCGGTATAAAGCTGATCGGGTAATCCCCAAGGACTGAGCGGCATGCGTAACATTCCCTTGGTGATGCTGTAAAGCCTGTTGAATCATGCTGATTTCCATTTCTTCGAGGGAAATGCTTCCAACTTCCGGTAAGGAGGCTTTTTGCAAGCTATCTTTTCCCCTGTGATGTTGCTTAAAATCGTCAATATCCAAAAAATCACTTGGAGACACAAGTACAGTTCTTTCCACCAGGTTTTTTAACTGGCGAATATTCCCCGGGAATACTTGCTTTTTCAACCATTCAATACCTCGATCGGATACCCTGATTTCTGGTCGCTGGTAAATGGTTTTGAGGTTTGCAATAAATCGGTTTATGAGTAAAGGTATATCATTAGGCCGTTCTCTTAATGGAGGGATTTCCAGTTTGATTAAGTTAATGCGGTAATATAAATCTTCCCGAAAATTACCATTTTTAACCATTTCCTCCAAATCTTTATTGGTAGCGCTGATCACACGTGTATCGATACGCTTGGTTTGACTGCTTCCAAGCACTTCAAAAGTACTTTCTTGCAATACTCTCAAGAGTTTTACCTGACTTTCAAGGGGTAGGTCTCCGATTTCATCCAAAAAAATAGAGCCTTTATCCGCCATTTCGAAACGACCGATCCGATCCGTACTGGCATCCGTAAAAGCGCCTTTTTTATGGCCGAACATTTCGCTTTCGAATAAAGAAGTGGAAATTCCACCTAGATTGACTTTAACGAAAGGCTCGTTAGCTCGAAGGCTCTCGTAGTGAATGGCCTCTGCGATAAGTTCCTTACCCGTACCACTTTCGCCGACTATGAGAACAGGAGCATTGGTTTTACTAACCCTTTGAGCCATTTCAAGCACCTTTTTGAAAGCAGGATCCTGGCCAATAATGTGCTCGAAATGTGTTAGATCCTTTTCATTGTTTCCTTCGGGCCGCTGTAGATCAAGAATAGTTTTTATCGATTGAACGAGTTGTTTATTGTCCCAAGGCTTGGCGATGAAGTCTTTGGCTCCAAGCTTCATGCCTTCTACAGCCAATTGAATGGTTGCCCAACCTGTCATTAAAATAACAGCAACTTCGGGAAAACCGGCCCGGATTTTTTTCAGCAGCTCCAACCCTTTTTTACCACTGGTTTCTATGGCAAAATTCATATCGAGTAATACGAGTGGATAGTCATTTTTCTCGAGTGCATTCAACACCTGCTCAGGTCGCTGTATGCTTTTAGGAGCATAGCCTTTTCGTTTGAGCAGTAGGCTCAAGGAAGTACAAACAGCTATGTCGTCATCGACTATTAATATATTAAGCATAAGTTGATTCTATTGAGCGTTTGAAAACAGGTCTTTGAATTTTCAGGCCTTAAGTACGTGATCGGGTTGGAGACCCGATCACGTACAGCAATTGATATTTCCCGTTTTTCGTTAATCGTTTAAGCGTTCCCCGCATTAAGTTTATTCTTCATGCAATGCTATCGCCGGGTTCGTCAGCGAAGCCTGATAGCTCGGATAAAGGGCACAAATCAATACCAAAAGTAATATAATAGCCCCTGCTCCAAGGGCAGCATAAACATAATTAATCCAATCGATATCAAATAATTGCATCATCGGAAGTTGAAGGCCAAAAAAAGCTCCTATTAGTATACCAATAAAAGCAACCAGAAGCACTTCTCCTACAAATTGCCAGGAAATTTCACCTTTGGTAGCTCCAATAGTTCTACGCAAGCCGATTTCCGCTTTTCTTTTGCTGATATTATACCATAATACACCGAAGAGGCCCAGAGAAACATTCAAAACCAGAAATCCACAAATAGA
Organism: uncultured Saprospiraceae bacterium; assembly: GCA_964537285.1. Classification (GTDB taxonomy): domain Bacteria; phylum Bacteroidota; class Bacteroidia; order Chitinophagales; family Saprospiraceae; genus CAZHZT01. Next base: position 28,242 of record CAZHZT010000029.1, read on the forward strand.
TAGCATCGCAACGATGGGAACCCAAGTCTGACGGCTGTTTTGGATTCGCCTGCTTTCAAGATTTTCAATGGTAAAATCGCTGCGCTTGGTAATGCCGGCCACGATAGAATTGATTTTTTCTTCTAAGGCGGGTTCCGGATCGCCATTGAGGCTCATTACCAGATTAGGTGTTTCACCCGAACCAGGAGGCATGTATAAAAACGTAGCATTCTTTTCCTCTGAAAACTCTCCATTGTATTTATAGTGCTCTATTATACCAACGATCTTGACCTCACCATCAATGCTGTAAACACTGTCGAGAATGGGTTTACTCCCGAAAGTTTTCTCCCAGAAAGGCTTTGATATAACGGCAGAACGATATTTTGTATGACGATCACTTTCATTGAACCAGCGGCCTTCGACTAAGGTAAGTCCCAAAGCATCCAGGCAGTTTTCATCTGAAAAGAAAATGCAGGTTTCAAAAGTAAACCCATTATCGTCATTACTCATTGTCCAATTATAACCACTAAATGGGGTAGCTTCATTGAAGTAGCCTGTCGTAGCGATTTCCGGCAATGCCTCCAATTCTCTTTTTACACTTAACTTCATTTCTTCAATAATGGTGGAGTCCTGATCCTGATCGTATTCCAATTTAACCACCCAGGTATTTTCGGTATTGAAACCGAGTGGTGTCCTGTAGGCATTTAAATTGTAACTCACAAAAGTAAAAACGCCGTAAAGAATCAGGAAGGCAAGGAATATCTCCAACAACAATAAATAGTTCTGACGTTTTTTATTCCAGATTAAGGTGATTATATGACGGATCATAGTTGATTTTGTTTTAAAGCATTTACAATATGAACTTTAGACATGCGGTAGGCTGGTATAAATCCGGATAAGATCCCAAAGAATATACAAATCACTATACTGTAGAAGAAAACCTTGAAATTAAAGAACAACTTAGTGTCACCGAGCACATTACTATCATTTAAGATAGTAAGTAAGATCCAGGCTAGTACAAAACCTATAACTCCTCCAAGCAGTGTGAGTACCACGTTTTCAAAAATGAATTGAAAGAGGATCGTCCCTTGGCTTGCTCCAAAGGCCTTGCGCACTCCAATTTCGTCGCTACGTTCCATGATACGACTAATATTTACATTTATCAGATTCAGTGTAGGCAGGAGAAAAAAGAGAGACAGCAGTGCAGCAAGAATTCCAAGCATTACCTTTAAGCTCGTCTGAGGGTTTTCGTGAAAATACAATCGATGGGCATAGCGTTCGTTGAAAGTCATACCTGTTAGTTTCAAGACGTTATAGTTTTCCGGGTTGGGCATCTGGATGGAACTTGCAATATGATTCAAATCATCCTTTATCTGCTGCCTTCCAGAAGCACTGCCCGATACAAAAGCCACTTCAAATGGCCCCATAAAATTCTTGCTATCCAGAGTTTGCTGACGCATGTTGGTATATGGAACATATACATCAGCACTGACGAAGTGCCTTGGGGCATGGCTATTCTTAATCAAACCAATGACCTCATAGGTCTTGTTATCAAATTCTATTTCTTTACCAATAATGTTTTCTGTACTGCCAAAATAAGACTCGGCTGCTTTTTCCGAAATGACAGCAACCTGTGCCTGGTTTTCAAGTTGCTGAGCATGGTATGGCCCCCCTTGAAGGAAATCAAAATTATATACATCCCAAAAGCGATCATCGGAATAAATGACTTTTAAGTTTAGCTTATTACTGTTAATAAACACATCAAAGGTATAGCCGAAACTATAAGCCGTATAGTTCTCCGCACCCGGGACCTCTCTCAGGTGATTATTCACTAAGTTATATCCCAAAGAAGACACCGACACCGAAGGGGTAACCATTCGTTCTTCGGTAGTGGTATCATATTTCATTACCCCATTTTGCAGGGAGGAATCGATTTGATAGGTCGTATCCAAGCGTTGAAGCTCAAGCTTTACCATTGGAATGAACACCATTTTGTCTTTATCCTTAAAAGGTTGGTGATCTCCGAGTTCGGTTTCCAAAAAGGCGGTCACTGTCATTAGAATCATTAATGTAAAGCTGATTCCAAACAAGCTGATGAAGGTGAAAAATTTCCTTCTGTTCAGCACTTTTATAGCGAGTTTAAAATAATTGAATATCATTTTATTTAAGTTTTAGCGATTATTACTTTGCTACAGTTAACCGAAGGCTAACAGCTAATTAAATTTATTCTACCTGACTGCCATCAAATAAGCGGATTAAGCGATTGGTTTTGCGAGCCATGTTCTCATCGTGTGTTACCATTACAATAGTGGTTTGATGTTCTTGATTCAGATTTAAAAGGATATCCATGATTTCATTTCCCATAACAGAGTCAAGGTTTCCGGTAGGCTCATCAGCCAGGATGATACTAGGCTGGCCAACAATAGCACGAGCAATAGCGACCCTTTGTTTTTGCCCCCCAGACAGCTGGCCCGGGAAATGCTTCATCCGGTTTTTCAATCCTACTTTAGTCAAAGCATCTTCAGCCATTTGACGGCGTTTCCGGCTTCCTACCTTCCTGTACAAAAGCGGAAGTTCTACATTGTCAATAACCGATAAATCATTCACCAGGTGAAAGCTTTGGAATATGAACCCAAGGTGTTTATTTCGGAAGCGTGCAATGGAGCGCCCGCTATAGCTATCGATGGTTTCAGCACCTATTTGAATCTGCCCTTCTGAAGGCTCATCAATTAAGCCCATAAGGTTGAGCAATGTACTTTTCCCACAGCCGGAAGGCCCCATTACGGAAAGAAACTCTCCTTTGTTAACTTCCAGATTAATATTGTTTAATGCTAATGTTTCAATCGTTTTGGTGCGATACACCTTGCTGACGTTCTGAAGTGATATCATGATTTATATGTTTTTAATTAGTAAGTTTTGATTAGATTTTTGATAGAATTTAAGCCCTGTCAGGGGCGTCAGCCCCATGTTCATTATGATTATTCAAAATCATAAAGCGTTAAAAACCTTAGATTGTAATAGCTGTTCCAGTAGCGGCTCAAGGTGTCTAAATAGGCCCTTGAAGCCTGATCTTTTTCCTGCCGGGCAATTGTTAGTTCAGTAATACTTATGGCACCGAGTACATAGCTTTCAGTTGCTATTTCGAATCGCTTAAGCGCGATATCCAATACTTCTTTAGCTAGCTTTACTTCTGTTTGAAGATTATCGAAAGCAGCGATGGCGTTTTTAATGTCAGTCTCAAATTGCAGTTCTGCTCTGTGTGCCGAAACATTGACAAAAGCAGATTGTAGCGAAGCTCTTTGTACATTATTCTTCTGGAGGCCCCAATCGAGAATTGGCACATTTAATTGTAGGGCAATAAGTTGTTCCTGTTGGGGATCTGCATAGATATCTCCAACTTCCATAGCACTACGAACGAACCCAAAAGAAGCGTTTAAATTGGCCTGTAAACCACCATTCCCTTTAGCTTGGGCAAGGTCCCGTTCAGCTTCCATTTTTTGACGCAGGACGGCGGTCAGCTCAGGGCGGTTCGCCAGCCCCTTTTGAAGGATTTCTTGCTTATTCAGTACAATCTCATCATTGACTTCAGGGAAGTGTACGCCCAATTGTTCTCCATTGTACCGGATACCCAGGTAATTGTAGATAGCTGCTGAAGCTGTTCGTACCTGCTGGCGAATTCTCTTCAATTCTTTATCAGCCGAAAGCAGCTCCAGTTCAAGACGCATAAGGTCACTTTGAGAGATTTTTCCAAGCTGAAAGCGCTCCTGGGCAATCTTGTATAAGGTCTCATTGCTCGCTTTATTGGCTTCAAAGATCTGTTGTTCATTTTGTATAGACAGAAGATTGAGGAACAGACGAGCAGCTTCTAGATTTATCGCTTCTTTATCAGCCAGGAATTGCTTGCTAGCTTCCTTAAGGCGAAGGGGGGCTAATTTTTTCTCCCATTTAAGCGAATTGAACCCGAATAAAGGCTGTATCAAACCAACTCTCAAAGGAACTCCATTGTAACTATGAAAATCACTATCGAAATCATCAAATCGTTGTAAGTTGGATTGTACGAATACTGCGCCTCCTGTAAGCGGAAGTTCCTGAGTAACAGACAGCCCAATTGAGGAGTTATTATTGGAAACCGATTGAAAAGCAATGCTTCCGTTGGGCTGAGTGACCGGGCTAAATGTCCGGTTATAATTAGGAATATTAGCAAAGCCATTGATCTGGGGTTTCAAACGGGCTTGTAATATTTGGGCATCCAATTCAGCCAGATCAATGTTCAGTTGAGCTTCCTGCTTCCCAAGCGCATTCTGTTGCGACCAATTCAGGAATTGGTACATACTCAGAGTGTCGGGCATGCTTTGTGATCTTCCTGCTAAAGATAAGAGGAGAAGGAAAATCACGGTTGCCCAGGTAAATAGATTGTATATGATGTGGATCTTAAGCATTATAATAAGTGTTTTCAAATTCTCAATAGACTTGTTCTGTAGATGCTACAGTGGTTATTTACTTTTCAATGCTATTTCTTCAAGGTGTTCGTAATCGCGCATATTGGAGACGATAATTTTTTCTCCTGCCTGGATATTTCCCCCGGCGATCTCTATAAAGTCCCTGCTGGTTAGGCCTACTTTAATTTGCTCCTTCACCGCTTTATCACCACGCACTACAAAGATTTCCTGCAGGGCTCCTCCTGTGAAGGCTGGCCCGTTATTTACACGGAGAGCATCTTGTTTGGTATCAGAGATGAGGAAAACTTCAACTTGCATATTAGGCCGCAATAGTGGGCTATCGCTTTCCTCAAGCGCTACCGTAAATTCAAGGGTGTTGTTTTCAACGGAAGGAAGGATCGCATTGACAGTCCCTTTAAGGAAAGAATTCGAAATTTTCACTTTTACAGGCATCCCAACTTTAACAGCATTGGTGTATCGATCCGAGCAGCTCGCGTCAATTCGGAAGCTTTCGAGATCGGCGATTCGAGCTAGGCTTTCCCCTTCACTTACTTTCTGACCAATATTTTCGTTTACCCATGTGAGTACACCTTTACTGGGGGCTTTAACTTCGGTTTCGGTAAGCTTACGTTCCAGTTCGCGCAGCTCTTTCTCCTGGATTTGCACCTCAAGGTCCAGGTTTTCGCGATCTCCTTTAATAACTGCTTTGCGGAATTGAAGCTCATTTTCAAGCTTTTTCTTTTGCAGGTTCGCAATTTTCAGATTGAGCTCGGCCTGTTCCACTTCTTCCTGAGTGGCGCTACCTAATGCTTTCAATCGCTTAACATCAGCCAACTGTGCTTCCAGGCTAGATACTTCAAGACCTTTGATTTGATCATCATATTCCAGGTCTTTAAGATTTTTATCGTATTCAAGCGTAAGCCGGGTAGAATTATTTTTTTTCAGAGCCAGCTGGTCTTTGATCGATTCATAATCGAGTCGAATATACTCGTCGTCCAATCTAAGGATGATATCCCCTTCTTTTACCTGTGCTCCTGATTTCATGAGCACCGTTTTTATTTCCGTGCTCACCGGAGAATTGATTTGTTGCTCAAAAGAAGGGATGACCATTCCGGAGGCAGAAATGGTCTGTTCAATAGCTCCTCTTTGAACAGTTGCTAACCGAAATTCATTTATCTCAGCCTTTGCAGTTAGCAACCATCTTAAAAAGAAGAAACCAGCTACAACGGCTGCAATAATAATTGCCCACCGGAAAATCGTTCCGGCTTGATTTTTACGTTGAATAGAAGTTGATATCGGCTTGTCCATAACTATTATCATTTTTGGTAGATAGTAGCCAATGGGCATGCCAAAAGACAAGTCAATTGATTATCAGATTTTTATACAATGATAATTTTAAAAAGTGTTCGATATCGAACGGGGCGAGTGTTTGGTTTTGAGATTTTATACTACTTGAAAGGCCTCCGGAAAGCAAAACTAATCGTTCTTTGACAAATTGTGTGGAACTTCAAAATGATACCCCTTGAATGCCCTTGTGGCTGAAAGGGTTATCATTTTGAAGTTCCATTTTTTCACAATTTATGTCAAAGAACTAAACTAATTTATCAACACACTCTCAGCAGCTCTTCTTCCACTTCGCATAGAAGCATCTAAAGAAGCATTCAATAAATAATCTCCTGCGGTAAAAATTCTATCGGTAAGACGACAGCTTTCGGGCTGGATATCATAAGCCATCGCTTCAATAACCGGTAGAGCATGAGGGATGTCATAGCGGGAAATGAACTCGAAATCATCGGGGGCGTTTCCAGTCAGCTTAGCAAGTGCTTCCGCAAGCTGTTGTTCTTCGCCTTCTAAAGTAATATTCTCCTTTAAGGTGACCGAAATTAAAGCCTCTTCGCCGTCCGCATAATCAGAGGAAACATCCGTTAACACGCAGAAGTTATTAATCGGGTTTTCCTGATCTGCTACAAGGGCAATAATCGGCGAGCTAAGGACAGACTTTTTGGAACGGAAGTACAGGTTAGCTGTTTGAACGTAATCGAGTTCTTGACTTTTCAGGTTAGGCAGGATTTTAGTCGGATCTGTTGCAATAATGACTTTGTCAAAGTCCAGTTGGTCGCCCCCTTCAAGCAGCAAGTTTTGCCCATCGATACGCTGAACCCTGGTATGATATTGAATTTTCGTTCTTTCCAGCTGATGGCGAAGTTGAATGGGGATTTGCTCCATTCCTTCAGCAGGAATAGCGGCTTCTCCTTCAGAAAACATTTTGAAAACAAACCGGAACATAGCGGATCCCGTTCTCAACTCATTTTCAAGGAAAATACCTCCGAAAAATGGTTTAAAAAATTGTTGAATCATGGAATCGCTGAAACCATAGTCTTTCAGAAAAGTCATTGTAGAAGAAGTACCCTTATCGAAAATCGCTTTAGCGTTCGTTCTTTTCAATTGTTGCGTTAACTTCCACACTAAAAACTTATCTTTCAAACTGCCTACAGGGGAAAAAAGCATGCTAAAGATCACGGCCGGATTCCGCAGCGGGTCACCAATCTGGAAGCGCCTGCCTTCGGAAAAAATTTCGGCCCCCGGGTAAAAGCGTTTTAAATCAAGAGCTTTAAAATCTAAATAGCGCCTGGCTTCATCATAAGCAGTGAGTAAGACCTGAAACCCATGATCCAGCAAGAAGCCGTTATGATGATCTGTTTTTACCCGGCCGCCGACCCTGTCAGTGCCTTCGAGAATTACAGCAGGCCTGCCTGCTTTTTCAAGATGTTGAGCTGCGATCAAACCTGCAATCCCGCCTCCTATAATGTAGATTTTTTCAGACATGATACCGATGGTTTTGTAGATGTTATCACTTTTCCAATAATTTAGCGCATTCTTCTTCAAGCACGTTCCCCACCACGCTTACAGGATACCAGGCTTTTGCGGCAATTTCGCTTGAATACACTTTAATCTGGTGCATCCATTGGCTTGCCTGATCAATAGATGCTCCATAAAATACCTGTGGTATCTCCGCCCATACCGCTGAACCCATGCACATAGGGCAAGGTTCGCAGGTACTAATCAGGATGCATTCCTTCATATTGAAGCCCCCTAACCAGGCCATTCTAATGGCATTCACTTCAGCATGAGCCGTTACATCGCGATCTTTTTTCACCGTATTAACGGCCAGCACCTTTCGATTAGCCCCTGGTTCAATTATCATAGCGCCAAACCTGGCCCCTCTTTCTTTGGTAAAGTTAATGGTTTCTTGCATCCATTGTTCTATTTGAGCTTGCATATCGAGCATGGATTACGCAGATTATACAGTTTTTTTTGCCTTTGGCTAAATGGTTAATGGGGAACGGCCGATGATTCTACGTTCCCCATTAACCGTTCTCCTTTACCCGTTTACCGCATTATTAGGTAGATGTTGCCAAAGCTCCTGAAAGACAGGGCTGTTTTGAAAGAGGTCTTCGAACGTTCCTTCATCTACAATCTTGCCTTTATCGAGCACATAAACATAATCAAATTTTGGCAGCAAATGCAATCGATGTAAGGCAGAGACGACAATTTTATCTTTAAATTCTTCAAACAGCGCATCGTAGATATTCATTTCTGTTTTGGGGTCTACGCTGCTCGTTGGCTCATCGAGAAGGATAAGGTCGCTTGTCTTGGCTGCGAAGACGCCTCTGGCCAAAGCGAGGCGTTGCTTCTGGCCTCCCGATAAATTCACCCCTTTTTCCTTAATACTTGACTGAAGGCCATTCGGAAGTTGGGCAACTACATTTTCAAAATGAACGGCTTTACAAATTCTGGAAATCTCCGATGCTTCGTAATTCAGGCCAAGTGAAATATTGTATTCAATGGTATTTTCAAAAATTTCGGGCTCTTGTGGAAATAGCGTTACGTGATCTGAAATGATATTGAGATCATTGTAGTTTTGATGGTCGATTTTGACCTTCACTCCGTCTTTACTTGGGTATAAGCCCCTCAAGAGCGCAAGTAAAGTGCTTTTGCCGCTGCCACTTTCCCCAATGAATGCGATTTTTTTACCTTTTTCGAGCTTAATACTAACATCTTCCAAGCCTCGAACAACATCTTTTCCGTTGACTTTGGCATGATGCTCATAGGAAATGTTACTGACCATTATCTGCTGCCAACCCAAAGGAAGAGGCGCTTCTTCATCGGGGATTTCTAAATTATCAAAAGCTTCAATGATGTTTTTTGCTGTATCTACATCCGTATGGTAGCGCACAATTTGAGTGTATTGCCAGGCAATATCATGAAAAACATGCGTAAATCGGGTTACATACCCGGCGAGGGTTACTAAGCCTCCAATCAAAAATACCTCTCCAGGCACATAATTTTCATATACATAACCCAGGATCACTACACCATAAATCACAGCTACCATTAAATCTACAGTGAACCACTTCCACTCATTTACAAGTATTTTGCGGCGGAATGGCGGAAAAATATCCATCACTTTTTTTAGAATACCTTTCTCCATCCGGCTTTCCAGGCGTAGGGTAACTACAGTAATTATGTTCGATAAACTGTCAAATAAGCCCGAAGAAACGACGTGTTCTTTTTCGTTTACCTCTCTAGTAGCTTCGATAAAAGGTTTATCAAATTTAAAAATGATGAGCACCACAAAAAAGCCAATAAAAACAGCCACTCCTCCGAAAAGAGGAGAAAAGTACAGCATGGCAATGAACGCAAAAGTAAACTCCGCCAAAGCACCAAAATACTGGAAGCCACTATCAAAGAATGACTTTAATGCTTCATAGGCTTTTCGCACCCGGTTAATCGTAGCTCCGCTATGGTTATCCTGATGCCATTTTATCGGTAGATGTATCGTCTTGTGGTACAGTTCAGCCAGGTAGTTTTTTCCAATGTCAAATGCGAGTTTCCGTTCCATTATTCGAGCTGTGCCGTGAAAGGCCCAGAAGGAAACTTCCAGTAATAGATAAGCGCCAACATACATCCAAGCAACGCTCAAAACCGCTTGCCCTTGTTTTTGAAGTTCGTTAATAAACAGTCCCCAGATGATGGGGAATACTGAGGCAATTAAATTGCTCATAAAAAACATGCTATAAATTATAGCATACCGAAAACGTTTGCCTTTGGCATAATGCCAGGCCGTTTTCAAAAGTGAAATGTAGGGATTATTAATACGGGGCATGAGAAAGTGATTTGAATTAAACACAGTCTCAAACGAGGAATATTTTATTATCGTTCCGAAAGAAAGAAAAAGAATTTATGAACTTAAGTAACAGTAAAAAATAACTTCCCCAAATCGGGAAGTTATTTTTTGACTGTTACTAAAAAAAACATTAAACTTCAAATTATTTTTTACAAATTTCCAATTTTCGCTATATTGCGTAAATACAATAATAGCATTAAACTAATCCAAGTGGGTGCCCTAAATGCAGTCCTTTGCCCCCGGTAGGAAAGTTTGTTGTTGGAGAGCAGCCCTTTTTTTGAGGTTTTTCGAAGAAAAACCTCAAAAAAAGGGCTGCTCTCCAACAACAAACTTTCCTACCGGGGGCAAAGGACTGCTTCTAGAATGCCCTCTTCGATTAACTAGAATTACTTATGGAAAAATTAACTGTCAGTAGTGGGAAGAGAAAAGTCAACTTGGTGAAAAGTGCTCATCTGGTTGGATTGAGAACTAAAAAGCCCAATGACCTTAACGCCAAAGCTTACGTAAAAGAAGAAGTGTATCGCGGGTTGGGTGGTTTCAATGTCGTTGCACTTGAAAGAGGAGGGCGCACTGTTGATAGCCGTTTAGACGAGGTTAGGTCTTACGATGAGGTAGAAGTAGGAACGCATGTGTACTACATTGAAGGCAGCAACCGCCCTATGGTGCCGACAGGAGAAATTTACATTCACTTTGCCGACGGCACCTCAGAAGAAGAACAAAAAGTTGCGCTGGATGAGCTCAAACTGGAACTAGTCGAAAGAAGATCAGCCGAATTTGTCATTGCACGTGTGACTGAAAGCTCTCCCAACCCACTTAAAGCAGCCAGCAAACTTGAACAATCAGCACTAGTTCGCCGTGCCGAGCCGGACCTGGATGCCCTTGTTGATGAGTATGCCTTCATAGCTCCCGAAGATGACCTTTTAGACCACCAATGGCATTTAAAAAATCCCGGCTTTGTAGTAGATCGCAATTGGAGAATGAAAAAAGGCGCCGATGCTAAAATTATTGAAGCCTGGGAAAAAATCGGAGGCACCGGCTCTTCAAAGGTTACCATTGCAGTCATTGACAATGGAATAGATATTACGCATCCGGACCTTAGAAGTAAAGTGTACAAACCCTGGGACCTCTGGAATAACTCCTCTACACTGAATATGGGCGATCCCCGCTTTACCCACGGCACTCCTTGTGCAAGTGTAGCCGTAGCCGATTCTAACGGCCGCGGAATTGTGGGTGCAGCTCCCAGCTCACGACTAATGCCCATCAGTGGCACCTCTTATAGTTTGAGGATTACCGAAAACATGTTCGATTACGCCGTCAAAAACGGAGCAGATATCATCAGTTGCAGCTGGGGAGTCACAGACCCTGTCTACGACCTTAGTCCCGCAAAAGAGGAAGCCATTGCTAAAGCTGCCCGGGAAGGACGTAACGGAAAAGGTTGTATTATCCTATTTGCCGCAGGAAATGAAGCCGTGGATTACATCAATTTTTATGCAGCTCATCCGGATGTAATTGCTATTGCCGCTTCTACCAGTAAAGATGAACATGCGCCTTACTCCAATAGAGGAAGAGAAGTTTCCGTATGTGCTCCTTCCAATGGCGACTGGCCCATCATTGCTGCTCGTGCCTGGTGGGATGAAGGCCATTCACAAGAAACCGGAATCTATAAATACTGGCGCGACGGGAAAGACCGGGGGCAGAACTATAAACATTTCGGGGGCACTTCAAGCTCTACTCCTTTGGTGGCCGGTATTTGTGCCCTGATCTTATCCGTCAATCCCGATCTGACCGCTAAAGAAGTAAAAAGTATTTTAGAGCGTACCGCTGATAAAATTGGGAATCCTTCTGATTATGATTCAAGGGGCCACTCTCGCAAATTTGGCTATGGCCGGGTGAATGCCCTCAGGGCCGTATCAGAAGCCATGAGAATGAAAGATGCTTCCACAGGAGTAACCGAAACAACGGACCCTCCGGTGGAACCTGTTGTTTCTTCCGGGCAAGGTCTATTTAGATTTAGTGTAAAACAGCAACCTTCCGAAGGATTTGGCGTACAAATAGGAGCTTTCGCCGAATATGGTAATGTGCTTATTCAAGCAGAAAAACTGGAGCGCCTGTTCGGAGAGCCCGTAATTGTGAACATTAATGAGCTGGAAGGACGGACCGTGTACAAAATTGTGGTAGGGGCGTTCAATGATGCTTCAAAAGCAAGAACTTTGCTTGAGCGCATGCAGCAGAAAGAAATTAATGGGTTTGTGAGAGATTTGAGTACACTTAAGTAAGAAAAACTTCTTGGAGAAATTAAGGCTTAATTTATATATTTGCATAAAATTACTTTTGAAATGAGGTTCTTTTGCGGCCTCATTTCAAAAGATATTCCCTACTTCCCTAACCGATATTTAGTTCCTGAAGCACTAGCACGCTTTTTAGTTAATCTCTAAAGTAATTAAAACTTTATCATGAGACAAGCACTATTATTTGGCATTGTTTTATTTTTGGGAATCGGTTTTTCGGCATGTCAGGAGGATGAAAATACTCCTTTAAGCGATAAAAATGCATTAGACACCAATCTCGATAATCTTTTAGTGGAAGTTTCCGACGGAGCTGGAAAGGACTTCTTTAAACTTCCCGAACAAGGGTATTATGATGAAATTCCACAAGACCCAAAAAATCCGATTACCTCAGAAAAAGTAAAACTCGGGAGGTTATTATATCACGAAACAGCGCTTGGGCTGGCTCCTATGCAGGAAATCGGTAAAGGAACTTTTTCTTGCGCAAGTTGCCATTTTGCGGAAGCAGGTTTTCAGGCAGGGCGCTGGCAAGGGATTGCAGATGGTGGTATTGGCTTCGGGATTAATCGCGAAAAGAGTAATATGTATGAGGAAATCATGCTGGATGTCCAGGCTATTCGTACTCCGACCGTGCTAAACACTGCTTATCAGGAAGCCATGCTTTGGAATGGACAATTTGGTGCCACAGGTCCAAACGAAGGCACGGAAGCGTCCTGGACGGAAGATACTCCTAAAGAAAATAACTTCCTGGGCTACCAGGGAGTAGAAACCCAAGCCATTGCAGGTCTTACCGTCCACCGCATCGAGATGGATATGGATATGTTAAAAGAGTTAGGGTATGTTCCTCTTTTTGACCAAGCTTTTCCAGACATTAGTACAAGTGAACGTTATTCTTTGGAGTTTGCCGGCTTAGCTATTGCCGCTTATGAAAGAACCGTGCTTTCCAACCGGGCACCATTCCAATGGTGGCTGCGAGGTGATCATGATGCCATGACAGATATACAAAAAGAAGGAGCTATATTGTTTTTCGGAAAAGCAGGTTGCGCCGAATGCCACACTGGCCCTGCGCTGAACGAAATGGACTTCCATGCTTATGGTATGAACGACCTGTTTGAATGCCCTGAGCCCGTATTTAAAAGCGAATCTACTTCTGTAGAAAACCTTGGTAGGGGAGGGTTTACAGGCAATGCAGAAGATATGTACAAATTTAAAGTGCCTCAACTTTATAATTTAAAAGATTCGCCTTTCATTGGGCATGGTAGCAGCATGCGCTCCGTAAAGGAAGTGGTTGAATATAAAAATGAAGCTATTGCCGAAAATCCAAACGTCCCCGCTTCTCAACTGGCTACCGCTTTCCAACCACTGGAGCTCAACGAATATGAAATCGATGCCATCACGGATTTTATTGAAAATGCCCTTTATGATCCTTATTTGAAGCGCTATGAGCCGGATGCGGTGCATTCGGGGAATTGTATTCCGAATAATGATGAGGCTTCGAGGGTGGAGTTGGGGTGTGAGTAGGTAAGATAGCATGATTTTTTGGGAAAAAACCTTCAAGTTATTTTAATGGCCTTGATTTTTAACGAAAAATCATGTATAATAACTGAGTCTTTCATAAATTTCCCAACTCAAATACTGCCATGAACTACCATCCAACCGAAGAACGCTGGAACACCATCACTCACGCCATTGGCGGCATCCTGTCCATCATTGGAAGTGCCGCCATGATCTATTACACCGCCAAAGACGGGACCTACCTCGACATCATCTGCGCAGGCATTTATGGTGCCAGCTTAATATTACTCTACTTTGCCTCCACAGCCTATCACGGCATAAAAGATCGAAAGTGGAAACGCATCTTCCGAACCGTCGATTATTTGTGTATTTACTTGTTAATCGCCGGCACTTACACCCCTGTAGTCGTGCTAGGTATCGGCGGCTATTGGGGATGGACCTTATTCTTTCTAATCTGGGGCATGGTACTCATGGGCTTTATATTTCGCTTTTCCTCTTTTAAAGAATCCGAGCGGCTGTCCCTCGCTCTGTACGTATTGATGGGCTGGCTGATCATCGTAGCCATACACCCGATTTTAGAGCGTTTCCCCTTAGAAGCACTGGCATATTTTGCAGTTGGGGGCTTACTCTACACCTCTGGTATATACTTTTATGCCGTGGAAAGGATCAAGTACAATCATGCGATTTGGCATGTATTTGTGCTGGTTGCGAGTATTCTACACTTTTTCGGGATATTCTTTTATGTAATTCCTTAAATTGCAGGGCATTGAAAATAATTATCGATGAGAAATTTGGGTATCTTATACTCATGATTATTTGTGCCCAAACTGATGAGCTAATTGGTTGCGGAGAGCAATATTTTCATTTCGCAAGGAATTGTTTTCAGAGATAACTTTTTGGATCCGCTTTGTGATTTCAATCAATTCCGAAAGGTTAGCTTCAATTTGGACTTGCAAGCCTGACGGAGTTTTTGCATCTTCGATTAATCCCAACGACGCAGCTTCAATCCTGTCTTGTTCGGCATACCATTCTTCTAGAAGAAGTATTTCTTCCTTTTTAAGCTTTTCTCCCTTAGAGGCTCTATCGTGAAGTTCCTGTCCTTTTTTTTGACTTATCATATAAAAAAAATTATCAATGTAGATAATAAACTTAATGCGATCATTTTATTAAACATTATAACCTTCGTAATAAGTTCAAAATGGCTCAGATAAATATTTTGTATCCATAATTTCCCATTTTCCATTAGTGGCGCAAAAGCCCCCCCTAACCTTTCCCCAACTCTATCGCCCTATTCAAAGCCGCATTCGCTCCCGAAATAATATCCTTATAAACCTCTTTCTCCCTGAAATCTTTCAAAGCCGCTTCCGTGGTTCCTCCTCGAGAGCAAACCCGTTGAATCCACTCTTCACAGGAAAAATCGGTTTTATCTAATAAATCAACGGCTCCACGGAAGGTTTGGCCTACCAAAAGCTCTGCTTCGGCATGGGAAAAACCCATTTTGTGAGCCGCTTCCATGAGCGATTGCATGAAAAACCAAACATACGCCGGGCCACTACCCGAAATAGCCGTTGCTGCATCGATCAAAGATTCATCTTCTACATAAACTGCCTTTCCTGTAGTATTCAGTAAATTCTGAACCATCACCAATTCAATACGCGTTACTTCAGGCGTAGCCGTATAAGCCGTCATTCCCAAACCAATCTGAGCCGGCAGGTTCGGCATTGCCCGAATAATCTTGGGAGCAGAAAGCGCCTGAGCAATGGATTGCATTTTCACCCCCGCCATTATGGAAAGAAATACCTGCTGCGGCTCAATCATCGGCTTTAGGCGATCAAAAAGCACTTGGGTATCCTGAGGCTTTACTGCCAGAATGATCAAGTCCGCTTGACTCAGGCATTCCGCCGGATCACTAAACACAATTCCAATCCCAGCTCCGGTAAGGCTTTTTACCTTTTCGGGGGATTTTTCCAAAATCATCATATTGTCGTGCTCTACAATGTGCGCATGTAAAAAACTGCGTGCATAGGTAGTCCCCATATTTCCTCCTCCAATGATCAGTATTTTCATGATGTATATTTATTGTGTTAACTTTGGAGCAAAGTTAATTATTAAACCTTAAAATGTATATGGGGACGGTAAACGGTTAACGGCAAACGTGGGACGGCAAACCGTTAACCGTTAACCGTTAACCGTTCCCCGTTTCCCTATGGCAACACCAAGACAACTTTTTCTCCGACACCTCGCCCAAACCAGCCCTGCGCCGCTTTCACTCGAAATTGAAAGGGCCGAAGGGGTTTATCTTTATGATCGTAACGGGAAAGCCTATCTCGATGTTATTGCAGGCATAAGCGTGAGCAGTTTAGGACATAGGCATCCGAAGGTCATTGCAGCAATCCAGAAGCAACTGGATAAGTATTTACATACTATGGTTTATGGGGAGTACATTCTGGACCCTCAGGTGCAATTGGCTCAACGCTTGGCCGAAGTGCTTCCCGATGCCCTGAACAGCACTTACTTTGTCAACTCCGGCGCAGAAGCTACAGAAGGAGCTATGAAACTAGCAAAGCGGCATACCGGAAGATCTGAAATTATTTCTTGTTTCAATGCTTATCATGGAAGCACTCAGGGCGCTGCGAGCTTGATGAGTGAACCCTATTTTACGCGTGCTTATCGCCCCCTGCTCCCGCAGATTCGACACATCGATTTTAATTGTAATTATTGTTTAAATAAAATTACGGAACAAACTGCGGCAGTTATTGTAGAAACAGTGCAGGCAGAATGGGGCGTTCGCAAGCCCTTACCTGCTTACTTAAAAGCACTGCGCAAGCGATGTTCAGAAGTGGGAGCGGTATTGATTTTTGATGAAATACAAGCTGGGTTTGGCCGCACGGGTACTTTGTTTGCTTTTGAGCAGTATGATGTTGTTCCAGACATTTTGCTGCTGGCCAAAGGAATGGGCGGCGGTATGCCTATCGGGGCTTTTATCTCGTCCAGGGAGATGATGCAATGCCTGTCGGAGAATCCGGTGCTTGGCCACATCACTACTTTTGGAGGGCATCCGGTTTGTTGTGCCGCTTCATTAGCTACTCTGGAAACCTTGCTTGAAGAACCTTATATAAGTGAAGTAAAAGCTAAAGAATCACTTTTTAGAAAAAAGTTGATCCATCCGCTTATTCGGGATGTGCGCAGCGCAGGCTTGCTAATGGCCGTAGAGCTAGACACTTTCGATCAGGTACAGAGAGTTATAAAACGTTGTTTGCAAAAGGGATTGATTACGGATTGGTTTTTGTTTAATGATCGTTGTTTGCGGATTGCGCCGCCTTTGGTCATTTCGGAAAAGGAAATTGAGACAGCCTGCCGTATAATTTTAGAATCAATTGATGAAGTAGGGAAAGAGCGGTAAAGATAAGAATGAGTCATTCCGAATTTTCGGAACGGCTCCTGTTTAAACCTTTTGTAGTTTGCCTGGTCAAAGTAAAAAAGATTCGTTCTTTGACAAATTGTGTGGAACTTCAAAATGATAACCCTTTCAGCCACAAGGGCATTCAAGGGTTATCATTTTGAAGTTCTATTTTCCACAATTTATGTCAAAGAATTAAAAGCTTAATGCCTATGTTTAGCAATGTAAAGCATTTGTATCTCAGAGCCGCTTTTGGCTTGAGCCCAAAGGACTATGAAGATATTTCAAATGAAAAAACGGCCAAAGCTGTTGATCATTTATTTGATCAAGCGAGGGTGGTTGCAGAAAAAGCATTAGAGGAAGAAATTTATGAACCCGGAGATGAACGTCCCTCGAAGGAGGACCGAATGGAGCGAAAAAAAATAGAGAAAAAGCTAGTCGTTTTACAAAATATCAGCTGGGTAAGCCGAATGGCCGATCCCGCCGAAAGCCCTTTCCTGGAAAAAATGTGCCTTTTCTGGCACGATCACTTTGCCTGCCGTACGCGTGGTTCTAAAATTGCTCAGGTACAACTGAATACCATTCGACAACATGCGCTAGGCAACTTTCGGGCCTTTGTGAAGGCCATGGCCAGAGATGTATCAATGATCCGTTTCCTGAACAATCAGCAAAATCGAAAAAAGCAACCCAATGAGAATTTCGCCCGGGAATTAATGGAGCTTTTTACTCTGGGCAGAGGGAACTACACTGAAAAAGATATCAAAGAGGCTGCTCGTGCTTTCACCGGATGGTCAAGTGATTTTTCGGGAGACTTTGTGTTTCGACAATTTCAACATGATGACGGGAATAAAGTCTTCATGGGAAAAAAAGGCCGCTTCGATGGCGATGATATCATTGATATTATCCTGGAAAAAAAGGAATCTGCTCGGTTTATTGCGCAAAAGGCCTATCGCTTCTTCGTCAATCCTCAAGATAATACTGAACACATAAATTTTCTGGCGGATCGTTTTTATGAATCGGATTATGACATTCAGGTTTTGATGCGTTCCATTTTTGAGAGTAATTGGTTTTACGATTCGAGAAACAAGGGCGTATTGGTCAAATCTCCGGTTGAGCTGTTAGCTGGGATCATGAAAACGTTGACGCTTTCTTTCGATCAGCCTTTAGCCATCCTTTTTGTACAAAAAGCGCTTGGGCAGGTGCTGTTCAATCCGCCCAATGTAGCAGGTTGGCCGAGTGGTCATGGCTGGATTGACAACTCTACGCTGATGCTGCGCCTTAACCTGGCCAGTAATTTAATCAATGCTTCTGAGTTTGATGTAAGGTTCAAAGAGGAAGCGGAGGTTGCTCCCATCAAAAAGTTCCGGAAAATTCAAGCTGAGATCGATTTAAATTCCATTGAAAAGCTTTTGCCCGGAGGGAGCGCAAAAGAAGATATCAAGAAACTCGCTGATGTCCTCTTGCCTGATGGAACGACTCCCAACTTGGAAGTCGTTGAACGGTTTGTTCAATATGCAGATTTTGGAACGCCGCTCTCAAGAATGATCAGTGGTATTATGAGCCTTCCTGAATATCAATTACTATAAAAAACTCCTTAAATCATGGATAGAAGAAATTTTCTTAAAAATAGTGCCCTGGCCTCCACCGCTTTTATGGCGCCCTCTTTTCTAAGTGCCTTTGCTGCTGAGCGTCTAGGACAAAGCCGTGCAGGAAAAGTTTTAATCGTAGTACAGCTATCGGGTGGCAATGATGGTTTAAACACCTTTGTACCCTATCGCAATGACCTGTATTACAGCAATCGCCCTCAAATTGCTGTTCCCAAAAATGAAGTTCTCCCCTTATCGGATAAACTAGGAGTAAATCCTGTAATGGCTAGCCTAAGAGAGCTCTACGACGAGGGTTTAGTAAGTGTGATCAACAACGTAGGCTATCCCAATCCCGACCGCTCCCACTTTAGGTCAATGGATATTTGGCACACGGGCAGTGGCAGCAAAGAATACTGGCAAACGGGCTGGCTCGGTCGTTATCTGGATAGTAGTTGTTCTGGTTGCGAAAATCCGCACCATATCATCGAAACAGATGATAGCCTGAGTTTAGCCCTGAAAGGAGAAAAACTCAATGGCTTTGCCATGAGCAATCCGCAGAGATTAAAGAGGGCCATCAAAAACCGTTTATTACAAGCTGTATCAAATGAAGGGCACGACTATCATGAAGAACATCCGGCAGCTTATTTATACAAGGTAATGGTTGGCACACAATCTTCTGCGGATTATTTGAGTGCTCAGGTTAATAAGGGGAAGGCGAGTAGTGAATATCCCGAAACGGCTTTTGGTAAAGACCTGAAAATGATCGCTGAACTGATCCAGGGGGATACGGATACAAAAGTCTATTACGTAAGCTTGTCAGGTTTTGATACACACGCCAATCAAACTGGCCAGCATGAACGCCTCCTCAAGCAATATGCTGACGGAATGAAAGCTTTGGTCGATGATTTGAAGCGACATTATCTTTTGAAGGATACCCTGGTTATGACCTTCTCTGAATTTGGCCGCCGCGTTAAGCAGAATGCTGGCCGGGGAACCGATCATGGCACAGCCAATAATGTGGTGCTTATTGGAGGGCAGCTAAAAAAAGCAGGTTTATACAATGATATTCCCGATCTAAGCAAATTGGACAAGGGCGACTTGATCTATAAGGTTGATTTTCGGAGTATTTACGCAGAAATATTGGATGATTGGCTGGATACCTCGTCAAAGCTTATTCTAAAGGATACCTTTCCTGCTTTAGGGATAATCTAAGGATCTGGATGATTTGATTAAGTCTATGGAGTATAAAAATCCAATTGCTTTTCATTTTCAATAAAAATAGCTGGCGTGCCGCCGAGGCTAATAACCTTTCCTTTTACACAAATTGCTTTATCTTTCAGTACTTCTACGGGATCGTAGGAAAAGTTGATCAAATGTTCTTTTCTGATGAACACGGTGAAAACCTGATTGGGAAACTGTTTGTCGAGATTGATGAGCGCATTGCCTTTTCTGCTTAGCCGTGTGCTCACGGCTGTCCCACAAATATTCACCTCATCATTCATTCCCATATAGCGCTGAGCCTGAGTGGTATTGAAGTGATTCTTTGGAAGAGAAGGTGCTCCTATTGGCTCAACATCTGCCCCCTGGAGTTCAGGGATCCAGGTCGCTTTTTCCACCTGTCTTTCAAGTAAGTTCTCCAGATTATCAGGAAGGTCATGGAAAAAATCCAGGCCGGTAAGTGCTTCAATCTCATCAATTGGGACGATGAACGTTTCTAATGGAGCATTAGAACCTTCATGAGGCAATAAAAAGCCAACGGCTTTCTTGTTTTCAAGATCTACCGCTACTTTCCAGAATTGATTGGGAATGTGAACGCGGTTAACGCTCTTGGAGACAGCCTGTAGATCGTCCTTCAGCACGGGCCCGGTTACTACATATAGTTGTGTACCAGGATTTCTATAAATGTAAGCCCGCAATTTACTTTCCAGCTCTGCCCATATTTCCCGGTTAAACTCCGGAAGTTGAGGAGACATGTTTGAATAAAAATAAGATTCGGACAGAGCTTTAGCAGACCATCTAAAATCAGCAGATGGCGCTAAGTGCCCACGGTCATAGCCAAAGCCATCGTATTCGTAGCTGCTGTCCGGCTGAAGATATTTTAAAAAATAATCCTTCTCTTCAGCGGTTCCGCTGCTTACTTTGGGGTCTACTCTAAAATCATTGGTGCGAAATACGCTTCCCTTAATTATATCCGGGGTGATGATGTGCGCTACCCATTTGGCTTGCTCGTGTTTCTCTGCATATACCAGGCTCATCGCTGCATGTTCAATAAGTTTTTCCCCTTCTTCGAGCTTGGGAAGGCCGTTGGCTTCCAGGTCGCGCTGGATGCGTTTTAATTTGAGTGCTTCGATAGAAGCATTGATCTCTTCTTCGTGTTTTTTTAATGTGTTTAGTTGATTTTCAAGCTGATTAAGTTGTTGGTCAAGGTCCTGCGAAAAAAGTGGTAGTGTGAAAAAAGTTGTAAAAAGAACAAGTAATACCCGCATTTTATGGTTTTTGGTGAACAATAAACGATTCTTTTAAAGATATTATAGCATTTTTTATACCAAAAAATGAAATCGTCTATAGCGATTCTCGCTTTGAAAAATATCGCCGCGAAGCGGCGTAAATTTGGTTTTGGATTTCCAAAATGAGAATTACTGAATCATCTAGAACCAAATGAAGAAAGTTATCATAGAAGGTTGTTCCTAAGGTTTAATTGGGGTTAAGCGTTTCGCCCAAGACATTTTGAGTAAACAAATCACTTTAGGGATCAGGAAAATAATACCCTACCCATTTTACTTGTCCTTTTTTCCTCAGGCTGTGTTGGAAAGCCTCGCCGTACCTTTGGGTCCCGAAGGCATTCGGGACAAGTTATGCCTACGTTTTCCGCCTAGCCTGAGAAAAAAATTACTTCGCAAAATTTGGGTAGCTTATTAATTGCCTAATCCCTTACTTTTATGTCTTTAAGTTTTTAAAAGCTAATGAATTTTTATGTGTAAACATAAACATCCTTTCTTCTACCCCATCAACCCCTCAAAAATGCCGACCGTCTCCCTGGCTGCTTTCCGCGGATCAAGGGCCGTATCCGAAATGCCCGACACCACGCGCGAAATATCATGATCTACTTTTCCCTCCTGTGCCCAAATAGCTGTAGGAGCAGCTGTAAGGTAAGCGGAGAAATTGTGATGCCCTGAACCTGGTCGCTCCCCAATGATGTGTATTATAAAATACTGACCATTGTTCAGGCGTGAGAGGTTAATAGTGCTTTTCGGTGCATCCAACCCGAATTCCATGATCTTTTTCCCCGCTGCATCCAGGATGACTGCCTTTCTTTCGGCCAATAAGTAAGAGCTTTCACAAATAATGGTCAACTCCCCATTGGTAGGATTTGGGTATACGTCTATGTTCTCCCCCGCAACTGCATGATTCTCGGAATGGGTGGGGTTCTCTCCGTTAATGACGATGAATTCATTACAATTGCCTTTCCGGCAGCCGTTTTGATCAATGCTGAGCAGCCAAACATCTAAGAGACTGGCATCGAGTGGGTTTAAGCCTATCTCTCCGACCATCACAAACCCAGTTTCTGTTTCAATGCCGTAGCGGAACGCTCCGCTCGGTGGGGCCTTTGAATTATCTGCTATAATTCTTTCCCAAAGCAATTGTCCTTCTTCGTTGAGCAGGAAGCACCATCCGTCGAGTATCCGGTCTGGAAAAATGTCGTTTATGGATGAGAAATCTGTACTTCCAGCACCAAAAAGGTGGCCACTTTCAGTTTGAGTCAGGCTTAGGTGATCTTTAGCGGCATTATGCACAAATACGTATTCCCACTCGATCTTTAGGGAGGTATCCAACTTGTAAATTGTAGAGGGGAAAGGGAAGGTATCACCAAGTGTGTAGGATAAGTCTTTGTGCCAACCTACTACATAACCTCCATCTCCTGCCTCCAGTACATTAATAGCCCTTCCCGGATCACCGAGATCACCCTCGGGAATCTCCTGAATCGCAGTTACTTCAAATTGATCATTCAATCTTCTGATTTTGGCTTTTACTTGAGAACCCGCAACAGCCTCCTCGTAAATGAGCAAATATCCCCCACTCGTCTTCTCAATTAGGTCCGATTTGTATATCAATTTGTTACTGGAAATTGGTTCCGCGGCTTGCTGTAAGTTAAAACCCAAATCAAATTGACGCAGGAATATTTGATAATCACCCAATTGCCGTTGGCCAAATACAAGTAGCGAATGATTAGCGTGAATCATTCCGTTAATGAACACTTCTTCATTGGAAATAAGATGATCTTTGGCAAAAAGGAAGGTTCCCAATTTGTCAAATGCAGCCAGTCTCAAGCCAATTATCTGGTTGTCATCTAATAAATAACCTACCGTATAAACGGTATCTTCGTGAACCACAAGGCTTTTAACTTGAAAATCGTAAAAAACATCATCTGTGCCTCCGTTGTAAACTATTCTCCACTGAACCTTCCCCTTTTGATCGACCCGCATCAATCCCAGGCAGTTGTTCAAAAACAGGTTGCCTCCATCCGGACAGGCTGCTGAACCCATAATGATGAAATCATCTTCAAGTGTCTGTATCTGTACACCTGAATCGTACAGGCTGTCGGAGGAATAATTCAGGAACAAAGAAATTTCCTGGGCAAAAACAGGGCAAATTAGAAAGATCAATACGAAGGTACAGAGAAGTCTCATAGCAATTGTCTAACAGGTGAAAAAAATAATATAATATCTGTTCACTTGGGAAGACGTCAGCTAAGCATTGAAGGGTTGGGGCTATTTAGTAACTTTTTCGTTTTCGCCCTCTTCTGAACCTGATATGATCCAGCAAACGTTGAAAGAACCCTATATCTTAGATTTTCTCTCTCTGCACGAAGACTTCAAAGAAAAGGAACTGAAAGATGCTTTGGTGCAACATATTACCAAATTCTTATTGGAACTTGGTGTTGATCTTGCCTATGTAGGAAGGCAGTTCAGGCTTGAAGTCTGAGGAGATGAATATTTCATTGATCTCCTCTTCTTCCATCTTGTGCTTCGCTGCTATGTGGTTATAGAACTCAAAACTGGAAAGTTTAAACCGGAATATGCAGGCCAGAGAAGTGTTGCAAACAGCAAATAAAGCCAAATAAGAAAAAGATAATACACCATTTACTTGCAAATTGCTTGCAAATAAAAAAGGAGCTACGAACTGATTTTCGTAACTCCTTGATACTGTTTGTGGTCGATGAAGGATTCGAACCTACGACCCTCCCGATTGAACTCGGGATGCTCAAAACGAACGGAGCTAATCATTTAGTTGCTTGATAAGTGAAATAATAAATAGTCTAGACTTTTTTTTCTTAATAAAGAATTCAAACTGAACAGCTTGGGCACGAGTTTCGAAGTATTTAGTGTAGACGATTTTCCAATGAGGAGCTCCAAATTTAGTAGCTTTGCTCCTGCCTTGATTATGTCTATTGACACGTTCGTCTAAATTAGCAGTGCTCCCCACGTAATAGCGATCCAAAAATGGTTGAAATAAGATGTAAACACAAAAGTTCATAGCTAACAAAACAAAAAAGGGAATAGCAACCTAATGGTTGTTATTCCCTGTGAAACAATTTTTGTGGGCGATGAAGGATTCGAACCTACGACCC
>CAZHZT010000030.1:0-36373 GCA_964537285.1 uncultured Saprospiraceae bacterium
CCACCAAAAAAATCGCCTCTAAAGCTATCAAGGATTTAGTTCCTGAAGCACTAGTTTGGTAACCTAAGTCATCCCGAATTTTCGGAATGACTTAGGTTACAGAATATTTATTAATTGGCTTTTAAATAACTTTCAATATTTTTGTTGATCCGTTCGATTGGATCTTCCCCCAGAGGTTTTACAAATTTTTCCCCGGTCAATTTTTCGTACAATTCAATATAACGCTCAGATACCTGTTCTACAAAAGCATCCGGCATTTCAGGCATGATTTGCCCCTCTAGTCCTTGAAAACCATTCGCCATGAGCCACTCTCTGACAAATTCCTTGGAGAGTTGCTTTTGTGGCAGGCCTTGAGCTTGCCTGTCTTCATATCCTTCCTTGTAAAAATAGCGTGAACTATCAGGGGTATGAATTTCATCGATCAGGTAAATTGTATCTCCTCGTTTCCCGAATTCGTACTTTGTATCTACTAGTATTAATCCTCTTTGAGCAGCCATTTCAGTTCCTTTTTGAAATAACTGCCGCGTATAGTTTTCGAGTTTTTCATAGTCCTGGACGTTAACAATCCCTCGTTCAAGGATTTCTTCTCGTGAAATATCTTCATCATGCCCTTCTTCAGCCTTGGTTGCAGGGGTAATGATGGGAGAAGGGAAAGGATCGTGTTCTTTCATGCCTTCCGGAAGGGGTACACCACAAAGTATGCGTTTTCCCGAGCGATAAGTTCTCCAGGCATGCCCGGTTAAGTAGCCTCGAATGACCATCTCAATGCGGATCGGTTCGCATGGCATGCCAACCGCTACATTGGGGTCGGGAATGGCTTCTATCCAGTTGGGCACAATATCTTTAGTAGAAGCCAGGAAGTAGGCTGCCAGTTGGTTGAGTACTTGTCCTTTGAAGGGGATTGGGCGCGGGAGGATGTGATCAAAGGCTGATATACGATCAGAAGCGATCATGATTAAACGATCTCCAATGGTGTATACATCTCTAACTTTTCCTCTATAGAAAAAGGTCTGGCCTTCGAAGTTGAAGTGCGTTTCATTGATTGTGTTTCGAGATAAATCCATGTACTATTAGTTCTTTGACATAAGTTTGGAAAAAATGGAATTTCAAAATGATATCCCTTTTGGGCACAAGTGTATCCTAGGGGGGCATTTTTGATGTCCCACACGATTTGTCAAAGAAAGATAATTTTTTAGTTTTTAAAAAATGGATTAGATTAACGTTAAAAATTAAAGGTTCCTTGACATAAATTGCGATAAAATGAAGTTTAAACATGAGTTATCCCGAATTTTCGGGATAACTCATGTTTAAACTTCACGTAATTTGTTAAAGAACGAAAATAAACTCTATTTATGAAAAACTTCCAATACACATTCATTCTTTTTTCTTTATTGTTCGCGGCTTGCTCTGGAACGAAGGAAGCAGCTTTTAAGCCAAACTTTTCTGAAGATTCTACTTTGAAATACGAACTTTCTTCTGAATCAGAAACGGAAATTTCGGTGATGGGGCAGGTTCAAAAAACGCTTCAAAGGCAAGTTATGAACCAGGCATACCAGGTTGAAAAGGTCCATAAAGACGGCAAGGTTGATATGATTGTAAGCATAAGTGATATGATGATCGATCAGGTCACACCGCAATTAACTATCCGTTTCGATTCAAAAAATAAAAGTGGGGATGGAATGTTTGATCAGCTTTACGAACCATTAATTGGTCATGAAATGAAAATGACTATAGATGAAAAAGGGAACATTCAAAAATTTTCAGGTGCTCAGGATGTGCTTGATCAAATGGTGAAGAATAGCAATGCGCCGGGAGGCGAAATGTTTAAAGAAACTGTTGAAGGCCAATTCGGAGATGAAGCCATGAAGCAAAATTTTGATCAAATTCTGGATTACCTTCCAGGGAAGGCTGTAAAAACAGGGGATAGCTGGGAAAAACAGCTTTTCTCTGCCGGAGTACTGGGTTTAATCATTGATGTGACCTACACATTGGTTAAGCGAAAAGGAGGAAAAGCGTTTATTGATTTTAAAGGGAAAATTAGTTCAAATGAAAATAATAATTCGTCTGTTGTGATGGGGATGCAGCTTAAATACAACTTGAACGGCACGCAATCTGGTAAAATTGAAGTAGATGAGAAGACAGCATTGGTCATTAAGAGCGAACTCAATCAGGAATTGTCCGGAATAATGAGTATTGATAATGAAATGACCGGAACAATGGATCTGGACACAAAGATTTCTACAAAACAAACGTTTAAGAGATTGTAAAAACCTGAACGGATGCCTTTCATTTTTCGCTGCTCTTCAGCGGGGAAGTTTTCGTTGTAAGGAGGCACGCTACCGCGTGCCTCCTTACAACCTAACCCAGCCTGAGCAAACGTTCCTTGCCAATGATTTATGTCAAAGTAATAAAGTTGTTAATACAACTTTTTCCCCCTACGGATTCTCTTTAAAAACACAGAACAAGACTAAACACATGCCTAGCATTGAATTAATGAGCGAAGAAGAACTCGTAAAAGCGTGCCTCCAGGATAATCGCCTGGCGCAGAAAGCGCTTTATGATCGCTACAAAAAAGCTATGTTCACCCTGGCTTACAGGATTACCGGCGATTTTCATCTGGCCAGCGATGTTCTCCAAGATGCATTTGTACAAATATTCAGAGGTTTAAACGGGTTTCGGTTCGAGTCCACTTTAGGTGCCTGGATAAAGAAAATTGTTGCTAGAACGGCAGTTAAAGCAGTTAAAAAGGTTGTTCGCTTTGAACCGGTAGAAGCTGTGTCAATAGATCGGCAAATAACCTGGGATAAGTACCTTGATGTTGAATACTTGGAGAAAGCTATTCAGTTATTACCCGATGGGTATCGTGCAGTATTCACTTTGGTTGAGGTGGAAGGTTATAGTCACAAAGAAGTTGCTGGCATGTTGGGTATTTCTGAAGGGACTTCTAAGTCTCAGCTTTTCCATTCGAAGAAAAAGCTGCGTTCTATCTTGGCTAAAATTATTGATTGAGATGATGAAAGATCCGCTAAATTCTTTACCACAATACGATCCTCCTGAAGAGGTATGGGAAAATGTCCGAAGCGTTCTGGAAGGGGATAGTGCACTTCGGGCTTCACTAAAGCACCTGCCGCAATACGAACCTCCGGGTAAAATCTGGGGAGGGATTAAGAAAGAACTAGAAAATAAGAAGCGTTTCCTTATATATCGCTTAGCGGCTGCGGCAGCTATTCTATTAATTCCCCTGGGGGCATGGTGGTTTCTGAATAAACCAGTTTCTTCAGAAAGGATCACGATTTCTTTTTCACAGGAGGTTGTTCAGAAGCGTCCTGTTTTATCTAATGAAGAGGCAGATCGGGAGATAACACAGATGGTTGATGGCTGGTGTGAACAATATGACTGGATTTGCACCACAGATGAGTTTATCTACTTGAAAAACGAACTCGAAGATTTGAGCCAGGCCAGAGTAAGGCTTCTTAAAGCTATCGGGCCTTATGATGACAACCCTGTATTAATAACTACCTTGAGTAGAATTGAACGTGAACGTTCAGAAGTTTTAAGAAGAATGGCTTCTTTAATGTAAGTTTAATCGATCCTTTTATGATTCGTAAAACAAGATTCGTTCTTTCTTTTTTTATTTTTTCGTTCTGCCTTCTTTGGGTTGTGCAAGGAAGAGCGCAATCTAATACTACCATTCAGGTCGCTACCAAAACGGTGGAAAAAAGCTTTGTATACATTGAGGGGGCTAGCCTGAATCTTGAGGGCGAAAAAGCTGAAATAAACGTAAAACCATGGGATGAGAACCTAATTAAGGTTGTATTTGAAATTATTTCCCGGCATCCCGACAAGGAAACTGCAGCAAAGGGCTTGGGGCTAATGGAGTATTCTCTCCAGCGAACGGCCTCAGGAGTAGATTTAAAAAACTGGTTGTCAAACGATAATGTAAAAAAAGGCGGCGCATCGTTAAAAGTACGATACACTATTTATTTGCCTCCGGACTGCCCCTTGTTCATTGAGAATAATTTTGGAAAGGTCGATGTTGGGAACTTGATGAATCAACTCAAGATAAATAGTGAGTTTTGCAAAATCCTACTGGACAACCTCAATGGGGAGATCCTGATTGAAACCCGCTATGGCAATATTGAAGGCATGGACTTATTCGGAGACCTTCAAATTGATGCCTATCGTTCCGATATTACACTGAATCGGTTCTCCGGAGATGCCAGAATTCAGGCATCTTATGCACTCATTCGTATTTTAGCTACAAATGATCTTTCAAGTATGGATATTACGGCCGATAATTCGGATGTTCAGTTTATACAACCAGATTTTTCTAGTCACAATTATGAATTGTTCACCCAGTATGGTAATGTGGTGGTTCCTCCGGGCATGAACTTCAATTTTTCACCTAATGGAAATACTAATCGCAGGGCCGTTTTCCAAGGTTCTCCTGAACTACCTGGATTTTCGGTAAGGGTTCATGTTTCTTCAGGTAACATAAAAGTCTCCGATCAATACTTTGATTTTTGAGTAATCTCTTTTATTCAATCAAGCGGCCGGTTTACACATTAAGAACCTTCGTTCACTTATTGCTTCTTGTGGGGAGGGCGAAAAAAAACTAGTTTTATAGTAGAATTAAGTAATTCACGGAATTGGGCTGTATAAACTATCGATGCTCTTGGCAGGAAGGTTTTTGAGTTGGAGATCGACACTCTTTTGGGATTTTTCGAAGAAAAATCCCAAAAGAGTGTCGATCTCCAAGCAAAAAATGCTTCTACAGAGGACGAAGAACTAGATTAGTTATATATTCTATTTCCGTGAACTACTTATGAAGCTATGGAAAGAACAAGTTTAATAATTTTGCTCTCGAAACAGGTTTAGTTATTTGACGGAGGTTGCTAAAATATCATTTTGCAACCTCTACTTTTTTTTCTTTTCGCCTAACCAATTTTTCTCTCCTGCTTCAATAGCAACCTCCAGGTGGTTTTCCGTTGGCGGAATAGGGCAGTTATACCCATCACTATATGCGCACCAAGGATTGTAAGCCTTGTTAAAATCTAGTATGAGCACTCCGTCCTTTATATCTTTTAAGGTGATATCAATGTACCGTCCACCTCCGTAGGTTGTTTTTCCGTTGGTAGCGTCTTTGAAAGGAATGAAGAGGTAGTCCTTATAAGCTGGAATTTTTCGAAGGTTTATACTTTGGTAAACGGCTAATTGATGCTCTTTTTCGTTTAGTTCGAAGCTCAAGGTGCCATATTTTACATAGGGTTTGGTTATGCCGCTGTAGGTGGCTAGGTCAAAAGGTTGAGCGTCGGGAGTTCGTGTAAAAGTACACTTTACTTCGAAGGATTGGTCAGGTGAGAAGAAACGAAGCAGTTTGGTGTCCTTTTTATTAAGAGGAGAACGAGATTCTTCCAGGAATTCTTTTTTGTAATGCTTTCTATGCTTTTTGATGGCTTTGGTAAATGCCTTGTCGGTTTGTGCCTGAAGGAGTATTGGGAGGAAAAGTAGGGAAATGAGTATGATTTTTTTCATAAAACACTAAAATATAGATGCGGTATTCAAAAAAGGTATGTTTTGTTTTATTAGGCTTGTTCTGTAGTTCCATTTTTTCACAATTTATGTCAAAGGACTACCTTTTGTAAGAGCATTGCCATCAACCTTTTCTTAGAAAAGGTTGATGGCAATGCTCTTACAAATAAAAACTACTAAGCAGTCGTTTTTAAAGCGTCAGCCATAGTTGCTCCGATGGTAGCTGGAGATTTAACTACATGAATACCACATTCTGCCATGATTTTCATTTTAGCTTCAGCAGTATCATCATCCCCACCGATGATTGCACCGGCATGCCCCATTTTACGGCCTTTAGGCGCTGTCTGACCCGCAATGAACCCAACTACAGGCTTGGTGCCATGTTCTTTGATATATCTTGCTGCCTCAGCTTCCATGCCGCCTCCAATTTCACCGATCATAATGATACCCTCTGTGGCAGGATCTTCCATTAGCAATTGTACTGCTTCCTTGGTTGTAGTACCTACGATAGGGTCGCCACCTATACCGATGCAGGTAGATTGGCCTAAGCCAGCTTTCGTGACCTGGTCAACTGCTTCATAAGTTAGTGTTCCGGAACGGGAAACGATACCGATGGTACCAGGGGTATGGATAAATCCAGGCATAATGCCAACTTTAGCTTCCCCCGGAGTCATTACGCCCGGGCAATTAGGGCCAATTAATCTGGAATCGCGATTTTCAAGGTAAGCCTTGACTTTAACCATATCCTGCACTGGAATTCCTTCAGTAATACAGATGATGACTTTGATGCCAGCATCTGCAGCTTCCATTATCGCATCTCCTGCGAATGGAGGCGGGACAAAAATTACTGAAACATCTGCATTTTCTTTTTGTACAGCTTCAGCTACTGTATTAAAAACGGGACGACCCAGGTGTGTAGTGCCTCCTTTTTTAGGGGTCACACCACCTACTACATTGGTGCCATATTCAATCATTTGTTCGGCGTGAAAGGAACCTTCTTTTCCGGTAAACCCTTGCACAATAATGCGAGAATCTTTATTAACAAGTACAGACATGGTTAATTTTTTCAATTGATAAAAAGAACTTCGCCGCTAATATCGCAACTAAGCTTTAAATACCCCAATATTGTAGCTTGAAAAAAGAGGTTGACGTAAGATATGAATGATTTTAGTCTTCTTTTACAATGATAAAGACCTCTTCGTTGGATTTGCGCATTTGATATTTTTCGCGAGCAACTTTTTCCCTTTCCTCTTCTATGTCTTTGTGGTCTTCCCATGCCTCAGCTGTTTTTTCCTGGTAGAACTGCTTTTCCAGCTTGAGTTCTCTCAACGTTTGGCGAAGTTCTAATTGGGTGAGTATCTGGTGTTTGTCAAAAAATACCAGCCAGGCGAAGTAGATAGCCAGCACGACGAAATACTTGTTTCGAAATGGCGCGGGAAGCTTGTCCAATAAAGGTTTGAAAGGATTTGACATAAAAGATTTTTTAGACACTACAAGTTAACACTTTTTTTGTAAAAATCAAAGTGATTTTTTTCATAACAAGCGCTACAGCAAGAACCATCCTGACTCTGCCAGGATGGTCCTCGCGGTAGCGCTTGTCATAAATTTTTAGATTACACCATTGCTCTACCAGGATAAACAGCCGTTTCAGCCAGTTCCTGTTCGATGCGAAGCAATTGATTGTATTTTGCGATCCGGTCTGAACGAGAAGCAGAACCGGTTTTAATTTGGCCGGTATTAAGAGCTACCGCCAGATCCGCGATGGTTGTATCTTCCGTTTCTCCCGAACGATGACTAATCACGCTGGTAAATCCGTTGCGTGTAGCCATTTTAACGGCCTCTATTGTTTCGGTGAGTGTACCGATTTGATTTACTTTTATAAGGATGGAGTTGGCTACATCCTCCTCGATACCTCTTTGCAAGCGTTCAGTATTGGTAACAAATAAATCGTCTCCCACCAATTGAAAGCGATTTCCTAGTACGTTGGTCAGGTTTTTCCAACCTTCCCAATCATCTTCGTGAAGACCATCTTCTATAGAAAGGATAGGATATTTATCGCACCATTCTTTCCAGTAAGCCACCATATCCTGGCTGGTAAGCTTGTCACCGGTAGATTGATGAAAATGGTACACTTTTTCTTCTTCATTGTAGAATTCAGACGCAGCGGCATCCAAGGCGATGTAAATATCATCACCTGGCTTAAAGCCTGCTTTTTCGATTGCCAAGATAACCGTTTCAATAGCTTCCTCATTAGATTGCATATTAGGCGCAAAACCACCTTCATCTCCTACATTAGTGGAGTAATTCTTTCCTTTTAATACCTTTTTGAGGTTGTGGAAAACTTCTACTCCCATACGAAGTGCCTGAGAAAACGAATCAGCTCCAACAGGCATGATCATGAACTCCTGAATATCTATTCGGTTATCAGCATGCGAACCACCATTTAGGATATTCATTAAGGGTACAGGAAGTACATGGGCATGCACTCCTCCAAGATAGCGATAGAGTGGAAGGCCAAGTGTAGCGGCAGCAGCTTTAGCTACTGCTAAAGAAACACCTAAAGTCGCATTTGCCCCCAACTTTGACTTATTATCCGTTCCGTCTAATTCTATGAGCAATTGATCAATGTAAAGTTGATCATGAACATCAAGGCCGATGATTTCTTCACTGATGATCGTTTCGATGTTTTGGCATGCTTTCAATACGCCCTTCCCCATAAAGCGCCCGGCATCGCCGTCGCGTAGTTCTACGGCTTCGTATTTACCTGTGGAGGCACCTGAAGGCACGGCGGCCCGTCCGGCAAAGCCATTTTCGGTGAAAATATCCACTTCTACAGTTGGATTACCTCTTGAATCAAGGATTTCTCGCGCGCGAACGTCTGTTATGATACTCATGTGCTGAATGGGTTTTAAGATTGTTGAAAAAAATATGAGGTTATTAAATACAGTGTATTTAATTATTCTTGCATTAATTTAATGAACTCATCAAATAAATAATTCGCATCCCTTGGGCCCGGAGAGGCTTCAGGGTGATATTGAACGCTAAATGCTTTTTTGTTTTTTACTTTAATTCCCTCAACGGTTTGATCATTCAGGTTGATATGGGTGACCTCCACTTTGTCTGCATTCGCCAGAATAGCTTCCGGGCTAACTCCAAAACCATGGTTTTGACTTGTAATTTCACAATGGCCGGTAATTAGATTCTTGACAGGGTGGTTGATCCCTCTATGGCCATGATGCATTTTGTAGGTTGGGATACCGATTGCCAGGGCAAGGAGTTGATGGCCCAGGCAAATGCCAAATAAGGGCTTATCTTCAACTAGTATTTCTTTGGCGGTATTGACGGCATAATCCATACTTGCCGGATCCCCCGGGCCATTGGAAAGGAAGAAGCCGTCAGGATCCCAGGCCTTCAGTTCTTCATATGAGGTGTGGGCAGGGAACACGCGGATGTAACACCCCCGGGCTACGAAGTTTCGGAGTATATTCTTTTTCACACCGAAATCCAGTACTGCTAGTCTTAGGTTTGCGTTTTCATCACCGAGTGTGTAGCTATTCGATGTGGTCACTTTAGACGCCAACTCGAGGCCAGCCATAGAAGGCACATTTTTAAGTTGCTCTTTGAGTTGGGCAATATCTGTAATTTGAGAAGAAATAATGGCATTCATGGCGCCTTTAGTTCTGATGTGCTTAACCAAAGAACGCGTGTCGATATTAGAAATCCCGACAATGTTTTCCGCTTCGAAATATTCCTGAAGTGATTGTTGAGCCAGGTTCCGGGAATACTTCTTAGAAAAGTTTTTACAAATGAAGCCGGCAATTTTTATATTTTCCGATTCAATTTCATCTTCCTTGATCCCATAGTTTCCAATATGAGCATTGGTAGATACCAGAAGCTGACCGAAATAGGAGGGGTCGGTGAAAATTTCCTGGTATCCGGTCATGCCGGTATTGAAACAAATTTCGCCTGTAGTGGAGCCTTCTACTCCAATGGATTTGCCGTAGAAGGCCGTCCCGTCTTCAAGAAATAATACTGCTTGCGGGTTATCTGTATGATTCATTTATGGACAAATTTCCGCAAATATAAAAACTAATGCGGTAAACGGCGAACGGGAAACGGGAAACGGATAAAAAATTAATTCTTCCGTTTTCCATTTCCATTTACCATCTTAATAAGTTGGGCACTTAAGGTCTCCAAAGAAGTACATCAGGCCAATGCCAAAGAATGCAAAGCTGTCATTGTTTTTGCTGTTGCCTCTTTTACGGCCCGGTTCAGCAATTCTCACGCCATCAGAACCCTGAGGCATTGAGCGATCTGAAAGGGCTACAGCCTCGGGGCCTCTAAGGTTTTCCAGATCTTCAAAGTCGGGATATACGGTGCTTACATCGTCAATGTAATCTGTAAAAACTTCTCTAACGCTTAGCTCAAGATTAATACTTAACTCATAGCTCAAGTCAAACTTTATTCCGCCACCATAAACGAAGCCAAAGCTAGTAGTTGAGTATTCCTCACCTTTGAATTGCCCTTCTGTGCCAAAGTCACGGAGTTCGAGAAGTTCACCTTCGAATTCTGTTTTAGGGTTGTAGGAAAAAAAGTTTAAACCAGCGAAGAGGTAAGGAGTCCAAAATTCATCTTTGCTTCCATGTATATATGGCAGGAAGTTAAATTCGAGCTGAGCAGTTCCATCGAGAAGGGTAGATTGGAAGTTCAGGTTACGCGCTTGCTCAAATGAATTGTCAGAGTCTGCATCATCAGCAGATATATTTCCATAATTCGCGC
Organism: uncultured Saprospiraceae bacterium; assembly: GCA_964537285.1. Taxonomy (GTDB): domain Bacteria; phylum Bacteroidota; class Bacteroidia; order Chitinophagales; family Saprospiraceae; genus CAZHZT01. Next base: position 10,312 of record CAZHZT010000030.1, read on the forward strand.
TGAATTTAAAGCAAACGCGCTCATTGAAATTGTATCTCGCCGCAGCACCGGTTGCAAACCCAGGGCTACTAAAATCAAAAGAGGTGTTCAAATCTCCGAAATAGTAAGAAATGCCAGCCCAACCACCGGCTTCCCATCCTTCCTGTGAAAAGGAAGAAGAAATGGATGCAAAAAATAAAAGGAACAGGCCGATGAATGCTTTGGACATTCTTGAGAAGGTACATTTCATAGATATCATCATTATTAAATAAGACGGTTCTTGGATAAAAAAGCACTGACTGAATAAAGGCGTTACGCCCTTGAATGACTTCATTCGTAGGTCTTTAACGGGAAATTTTTTGTTTTGTTATATTAGACTTATTCTGTAGATACTAATTACGCTCCACCAGAATCTACAGAACAAGTCTATTAAGAACTAAGAATAAATGGAGTTTATGGATTAATCGAGCCGCTAATTTATAACCTATTAAAGGTGATTACCAAATATTGAGAATAAAATAATTTAATTTACTCGAGTTCAGCGATTCTCGCTTTGAAAAATAGACGCGCCTTCGGCGCGAAATTCCTTTGAGAGGGAGGCCGAAAGGGCTATTTTGCGAAGCAAAATAGCCCTTTCGGCCTCCCTCAAAAGAAAATATCGCCGCGCAGCGGCGTAAATTTGGTATTGGGATGATTTTTATCATATTAAAAGTCCCAAAAAAATTGAAATATGAGGTAGCAAAGAAAATAAGCATATCTATGAAATCTACTATTAATCAACTACAGCGCACTGAGATACTCAGTAACCTTTGGGGGTACCAGCGGCAACATGGATACATTAGAGATGTGGATGTTGCTGAATGCTCAGAAAAATTGGGCATATCCAAGATAGAACTGGAAGGGGTGATCTCTTTCTATCATTTCTTCCACCGAAAGCCTACCGGTAAGTATATTATCTATTTGAATAACAGCATTATTTCAGAAACAAAGGGGTTCCAAAGGGTGAAGGATGCCTTTGAAAGAGAAACCGGGCAGCGGTTTGGTCTGCAGGATCCCGCTGGAAAATTTGCTTTATTTGAAACGGCTTGCATCGGTTTAAGCGATCAGGAGCCAGCTGCCTTAATAAACTTTTATCCTTTCACCAACCTCAATTCCCTTAAAGTTCGGAAAATCGTATCGGAACTTCAGAAAGGCACCCCTGTTGAAGAGATTTGCGATGATGCCAATGATCAAATCCGTTTTACTCCACCTGAAGATAAAGCGGTTTTTTTCCGGGAGTATAATCCGGGAGCTGCTGTAGCCAATTTACACGGAAAAACCCCGGAGGACGTTATTGCTGAAGTTCAACAATCCAAACTCAGTGGTATGGGAGGGGCTTTTTTCCCAACGGCGATCAAATGGGACTTGTGCCGCAAACAAGAGCGGAAACCTAAATATGTGGTATGTAATGCCGATGAAGGAGAACCCGGTACGTTTAAAGACAGGGCTTTAATCAATAGTTTGCCCGGTTTAATGCTTGAGGGAATGATCGTTGGAGGCTATGCTGTCGGTGCTGAAGAAGGCATCATTTATTTGAGAGGGGAGTATACCTGGTTGTTAGAAAAACTTCAGCGAACCATCAGGCAGTTCGAACGAATGCATTTGCTCGGTGAGAATGTAGCAGGAATTGAAGGCTTCAATTTCCATATCCGGATTGAATTAGGTGCTGGTGCTTACATCTGTGGAGAGGAAAGTGCTTTGCTCAACTCTATGGAAGGGAAAAGAGGGGAAGCCAGAGTGAAAATGTACTTGCCGGCTATTAAAGGGTTTATGGCTCAACCTACCATAGTGAACAATGTGGAAACCTTCTGTGCTGCTGCCAGAGTCATAGAATTAGGGGCTCAATACTACTTAAATACCGGAACGCCTGAATCACCGGGAACGAAATTATTAAGCATCTCAGGAGATTGCCACAAACCAGGTATTTACGAAATTGAATGGGGAACTACTGTGGCAGAAGTACTGGATATGTGCGAAGCTGTAGATCCATACTTTATCCAAATAAGTGGACCATCAGGCGAGTGTATTTCCTATCAGGAGAAAGACCGCAGGATTGCCGTCGATGACCTCAAGTGCTGTGGTTCTTTTATGGTTTTTAACTCTAGCCGTGACTTGCTTCAAATTCTTTCGAATTACACTGAATTCTTTAAACATGAATCCTGTGGATTGTGCACCCCTTGTCGGGCAGGCAATTTCATTATTAAGCGGAAATTAGAAAAAATAGAAACGGGCCTGGCTTATGAAAAAGATCTTGAGGAAATAAAGAACTGGGGCAATATCATGAAAGTAACCAGCCGATGTGGATTGGGTAAGATGGCTACTAAATCTCTATTGCTGGCCATGGAAAAATTCCCCGATTATTTCCACAAAAAGTTAGATAAAAAAGGAGACGGATTTAACAAGGATTTTGATGAAGAGCGCGCCGTACGGGCTTATGAAAAATTCAAAAGCTGAAAAAAACTAATTTAAAATGGGAAAAACAGTCAAATTAACAATAGACGGGCGCGAAATCCAGGCTAAAGAAGGTCAGAACCTGGTTTCTGTAGCTAAAGAAAATAGTATTTTTATTCCTTCCCTTTGTTATTACGAACATATCGACCCACCCTTGGGAACCTGCAGGGTATGTACGTGCAGGATAAATGGAAAAGAAGGGCCTGCCTGTATGAAATTGGTGAAAGATGGAATGGAAGTAGAAGTGGATCAGCCTGATTTGAAAGATATGCGGAAAGCTGTGGTGGAGATGATGTTCGCTGAAGGCAATCACTTCTGCCCGGCTTGCGAAAAAAGTGGAGCATGCGATATGCAACATATGGGATACGAAATGGGGGTGTCCGTATCTCGTTTCCCTCACTTGTTTAAGAATCGATTAATCGATTTTAATCCAAAACGTATGGTTATAGAGCACAACCGCTGTGTAAAATGTCAGCGGTGTGTCGAGGAGGTGCTTACGGATGACGGCCAACGGGTCTTTTCCTTCTGTAATCGGGGCAATGAAATGATCGTGGGCATTGATTACGAAAAAGAAGCTCAACTGAGCGAAGAAGCCGCTGAAAATGCTATGAGAATTTGCCCAACCGGAGCAATACTGGTTAGAGGTAAGAGTATGGCCCTTCCATTCGGAGATCGAAAATTCGACCTGGAGTCCGTTCAAGTAGATAAGGATCTCGAAATCATTCCTAAGGTGGATGGAGGTCAACAAAAACTGGAGAAAAAAACCATTGCAACGATTTCTCTTGCAGGTTGCTTCGGCTGCCATATGTCCATGCTGGATATTGATTTAGGATTGCTGGACTTAGTAGAGTTAGTAGATTTTAATAAAAGTCCGCTAAATGATATCAAGACCTTCACCAAACAATGCGATGTAGGCTTGATAGAAGGTGGTTGTTGCAATACCGAAAATATTGAAACACTTCGGGAGTTCCGGAAAAAATGTAAAACCCTTGTCGCTGTCGGAGAATGTTCTATCTGGGGAGGTTTACCTGCTATGCGAAATATGGTGCCTCTAGAAGAGTGCCTCGAAGAAGCTTATTTGAACTCCATGACGACGGAAGAGGGGGAATATACAGTGCCTTATCACGAAGACTTACCAAAGATCCTCGATAAGGTTTATCCTTGCAGCGAAATTGTCAAGATCGATTATTATATACCGGGTTGCCCGCCTACAGCTACTCATATTTGGAAAGCCGTGAAGAATTTACTCTGGGGCGACCGGTACTCCATTTTGTATTCTGAATTTAAATACGATTAAGATGACCAAGAAAATCACCATAGAACCCGTAACCCGTGTAGAAGGGCACGGTAAAGTGACGGTTCATTTAGACGAAAGCGGAGCAGTTAAAGATGCTTTTTTCCACATTGTTGAATTCAGAGGCTTCGAGCGATTCATTCAGGGACATCCATATTGGGAGGCTCCGCTTTTAGTGCAACGCCTATGTGGTATTTGTCCTGTGAGTCATCATTTGGCGGCAGCGAAAGCCATTGATCAGATCGTTGGGGTTAATCCTGAGGATTTATCTCCTACAGCTATAAAATTACGCCGGCTTCTCCATTATGGTCAGGTGTTTCAATCACATGCTTTGCACTTTTTCTATTTAGCATCTCCTGACTTGCTTTTTGGCGCTGATGCGCCACCGGAAAAACGAAATGTAGTTCAGGTGGTGGTGGAGAATAAGGAACTCGCCAAGAAGGGTATCCTTATGCGAAAATTTGGGCAAGAGATTATTAAAGCCATTACAGGCAAGAAAATTCACGGTATTGCTGCTATCCCCGGAGGCGTACATAAAACCTTCTTCCCTGAAGAAAGAGATTATTTTCTCGACGGGAAAGAAATTCCGAATATTGATACCATGATCGAATGGTCTCAGGAAATTGTCAATTTCATAAAAGATTATCACGATAAGCATTACCAATGGCTGGATAATTTTGCTAATTATCCTTCCGGACACTTGGGAATGGTTTCGAAAGATGGTGCATTGGAACTTTATGACGGGCGCCTGAGAGCGATTGACAGTGTTGGAAATATTACATTGAATGATGTTCCCAGTGATGATTATATAAAATATTTTACCGAAGGAGTGGAAAAATGGTCTTACATGAAATTCCCTTATTTAAGCCATCTTGGAATTAAAGAAGGATGGAATAGGGTAGGGCCTTTGGCAAGGCTAAATGTATGCGACAAAATTAACACACCTTTGGCCCAAAAAGAACTGGAAGATTTTAAAAACTACAACTCCGGCAGGCCCAATAACAGTACAATGCATTACCATTGGGCAAGATTAATTGAGATTTTGCACTGTGCAGAAGAAATGAAAGGACTCTTATCAGATCCTTCTATTCTTGAAGAAGATCTTGTGAGGCAAGGAACACGTCGGCCGGAAGGTATTGGTATAATTGAAGCCCCAAGGGGAACATTGATCCATCATTATCAGGTAGATGAAAAGGGGATGATTACTAAATGTAACCTAATTGTTTCTACTACGCACAATAACGAAGCGATGAACAGGGCTGTTCGCTGGGTGGCAAAGAATACGCTTGATAAGCAGGAAGAAATAACGGAAGGTATGCTCAACCAAGTAGAAGTAGCCATCCGGGCCTTCGATCCCTGTTTAAGCTGTGCAACGCATGCACTGGGTAAAATGCCATTGGAACTATCGGTTTTTGATAATGAAGGAAAACTTTTAGCGGTTCACAATAAACGGTAAACGATTTTTGTATAGAGTGAAAGAGAATGGATTAAATATGGAGGCAAAAGAATTGAGCGTTAAAATAGAAAATGAGCGATTTGATTTTAATGAAGATTCGCTGCTCATAGCCATAGGTAATAGTGCCCGCCAGGACGATGGACTTGGTTGGGTCTTTTTGGAGGAAATTGAAAAAACTATTGCTTTTAAAGGGAATTCAAAAGCTTGTTATCAATTACAAGTGGAAGATGCGGAAGAAATTTCGCGCTATTCAAAGGTTATTTTTGTGGATGCCTGTGTAAATCCATTGGAAAAAGGTTATAGTTGGGAAAAAACCGGCATTGAAAATGATTTTTCTTATACAACACACGCTCTGACTCCCGGGGCTGTATTATTTTTGTGCCGGGAATTATATAATCGTTCTCCTGAAGCATTTACACTGAAAATTCAAGGTTATCAGTGGGAATTGAAAACCGGATTGAGCCCAAACGCTCAACAAAACCTTGTGAATGCACTGGAAGAATTTAGGAGTTTAGTGCTCAATATCACTAACTAACAAGAGTAAGCAACGTAAATTTATGCTGCGTAATTCTTTAAATTGATACTTTTTAAGGTAATAAAGTGTTGAAAATGAAAGTGTTCATTATTGTATTAACAGGAGCTTTAGTAAGTTTAAGTGTGCTTTTTGAGCCAAACGTAAATAACGATCCAACACCTCCTGCAGATCGGGAGGCCTTGGGCAAGCAATTGTTTTTTGATAAAGCGCTTTCTCTGGATCGTTCTATTTCATGTGCAAGCTGCCATATTCCCGAATTTGCTTTTGCGGATACGGCTGCCTTGTCAAAAGGCGTAAATGGTGCTTTAGGAACGCGAAATACTCCTTCTGTTATGAATATGGCTTTTCGGCCTTACTTTTTTTATGATGGAAGAGCGGCAACACTAGAACATCAGGTTAAAGGCCCCATCGAAAATCCGGTGGAAATGAACCTTAAATATTCAGAGGCAGTAAAGCGCGTCCAAGCAAATGATGATTATCAGCAGGCTTTCCTTCAGCTTTACGGAGCATCTCCGGATTCATCGAATATCTTGGAAGCTATTGCTACTTTCATGCGTAGTTTAGAAAGCAATGGTACTGCTCCGCATGATCGCTGGATGTTTGGAGATGAATCTGCGATGACTGCTTCCCAGGTTCGCGGCCGGATCATTTTTATTGAAAAAGGTAAATGTTTTGATTGCCACTTCGGTCCAGATTTTACGGGGGATGAATTCCGCAATATTGGTCTGTATGATGAAAAAACATTAACGGATAAAGGTCGATTTGATATCTCTAAGGATTCAACGGACTTGGGCAAATTTAAAACACCTGGCTTGCGAAATATAGCGCTTACGGCCCCTTACATGCACAATGGCATGTTCGAAACCCTTGAAGAAGTGATTGAATATTATGATAATCCATATCAATTTGTCAAAAATCCTATCAATATAGATCCATTGATGGTGGAGCCGCTTGGTTTGACCGATCAGGAAAAAACCGACCTGCTGCACTTTTTGCATTCGTTGACGGATGCTGAGCTGCCGTTGTAAAAAAGGAGTTGAATGCCAAAATATGAGTCATTCCGAATTTTCGGAATGACTCATATTTTGGCATTCAACTCCTTCCCACTTCCTACCTCTTTATGTTAAGCTTACATGGAATTAACTCAAAAATAACAGCTCTTCTATTATCTCCCTTGGCGAAATAATATTTCTTTACAGCCAATAAAGTTTGGCCATTCTGGCCTACTAAGGAGCTCCAGAAACGTCTATTACTTAGTTAGTGCGGTTGTTATGCAAAAAAGTAAGGTAGCTATCTTTTCTTCATCGAATCACCCCTTCGAGTTGGAAGAAGTCGTCATCCCAGACTTAAAGAAAGGAGAAATTCTGATACGCAACGAATATACCACCCTTTGCCGCAGTGATTTAAATACCTATTGCGGCAAAAGACAGGAGAAAACGCCGACTATTCTTGGGCATGAAATAGTAGGAAGGATTGTAGCAATCAGTAATGATGATTCATTAACGGATGCCAGAGGAGAGCAGCTTCAATGCAGTGACAGGGTTTCCTGGGCTATTTATGCCAGTGACCCGGAAGATGAATTGTCCAAAATTGGGATTCCACAAAAAGCAAGCGACTTATTTAAGTATGGTCATGAGCGAATAACTGAAAATAGCCATTTGCACGGAGGGTTAGCGGAATTTACAATCCTTAGAAAAAATACCCCCATTGTAAAAATTGATGAAAAACTTCCACTTCCGGTAGCTGCAATTATAAATTGTGCCGTCGCTACAGTGGCTGGAGCTATTCGGTTAGCAGGGGAGGTTCAGGGAAAAAATGTGCTGGTATCCGGAGCAGGAATGCTGGGGATGATCGCATGTGCCATGAGTAAAACAAAGGGGGCAAAAAAACTTGCTGCAATGGATATTAACCCCGAGCGCCTTGAAATCGCTCAAGAGTATGGAGCGGACTTTGGATTTGTCCCTGATGAATTGGAGGCTGTTAAAGAACATTTTGGAAAATCGAACCCATTTGACATCATCATTGAATTAAGCGGCGTGAAAACAGCCATCGAACAAACTTTATCGACTTTAGCACTGGGAGGAACGGCCGTTTGGGTTGGAGCCACCCATCCCCAGCCAGATTTAAGCCTCAATGCCGAGAAAATGGTCCGGAATCTTTGGACAATCAAGGGATTGCATAATTATAATCAACAAGATTTTATTGATGCTGTAGAATTTATGGAGCATCATTATCAAGAGTATCCTTTTGAAAGCATGATCCATGATCGATTCACACTCTATCAGGTAAATGAAGCTTTCGAATATGGAATGGATAAAAATCCCTTCAGAGTCGGAATTAAATTATAAGACTTATTTTGCACCCCATCAGCAGCTACAGAACAAGTCTATATAAATTCGTAACTATTTAGCCGTTAGCTCGTGGCCTTTAGTTACTAACTAAGAAGAACATTAATAAATCCCTTTATTGGCTATCGGCCACGGGCGACGGGCAAAATAATTATAGAAATTTTTACAAATGAGCCGTGTTAAATTAGTTGTTTTTGACCTTTCTGGCACTACAGTAGAAGATGATAATGCTGTAGCTAAAAGCTTATATCAGGCAGCTGTTGAATTTGGAATAGATGTGACGCTTGAGGATTTTCAACGAACAATAGGTACCAATAAAATACATCTTTACCAGTTCATGATTGCCCGAAATCAGGGCAAACCTGTGAACTTTGCAGATCTGGAGAAATATGACTTCCCTGAACTGAAAGTGGAAGCAATGAAGCTTTTTGAGCGCTATTCGGTCATTATGCTCGATTATTACCGGAACAACGTTCAAGCCATGCCAGGAGCCGAAGCTACTTTCGAGTGGTGCAAATCCAATAATATTAAAGTCGCCACAGATACGGGTTTTCATAAAGATGTAAGTGATGCAATTGTAGGGGGCTTAAGCTGGGAAAGCAGAGGCTTAATAGATTTGGCCGTTCATGTTGAAAGTACTGGTGGAGTGGGTAGGCCGGCACCCTTTATGATTTTCCATGCTATGCAGCAACTGGGCATACAAAGTGTTCATGAAGTGATAAAAATCGGAGATACCCCCGCCGATTTATTGTCTGGTAAAAATGCAGCTTGTAAGGGAAATATTGGTGTACTCAGTGGAGCGAATTCTATTGAAGTACTCGGAAAACTGGCTCATACGCATATTCTGCCCAGTGTGGCCAATTTACCTGAATTAATTGAAGCGCAGTTTTGAGGTTGAGGTTATTTAAAAAGTGCTTCGTTGCCGAAGGCAACGAAGCACTTTTTAAATAACCTCAACCTCAAATAAAAAATAATAACCATGTCAACCACTACAAAAAAGTTTCACTTTAATTCTAGCCTGGTATTTGCCATTTTTTCTATGGCTGCTGCCTTTATTACCTATTGCAGTATGTATGCCTTCCGGAAGCCTTTTACTGCCGGGGTTTACGCGGATATGCAACTTTGGGGTATTGATTACAAGATTATTCTGATCACTACCCAGGTGTTGGGGTATATGCTTTCCAAATTCATTGGAATCAAGGTGGTTTCTGAAATGACGCCGCAAAGGCGGATTATTTCTATCCTGTTGTTAATTGGAACAGCATGGGCTGCCTTATTTCTTTTTGCCGTAACTCCCTATCCGTATAATTTTGTATGGCTATTTTTTAATGGAATACCATTGGGAATGATCTGGGGGATTGTATTTAGTTTTCTGGAAGGTCGCCGGAATACAGAATTACTAGGAGCGGGAATGGCATCCAGTTTTATTGTAGCCTCTGGTTTGGTAAAATCTGTTGGTAAAGCTTTAATTGAAAACTATGGAATTTCCGAGTTCTGGATGCCCTTTTTAACGGGGATGATATTTGTGCCCACTTTGCTTGTTGGCGTTTGGATGTTGGGTAAAATTCCTCCTCCAACGGAGGAAGATGAAGCGGAACGTACCGAAAGAGTGCCCATGAATGGAGCTCAGCGTAGAGCCTTCTTCCTTTCCTTCGCTCCGGGCATTATTTTCATGGTGCTGGTTTATATGGCCCTAACTATTTTCCGGGATTTAAGAGACAATTTCGCCGTTGAGCTTTGGGCCAATTTGGGGTATGCAGAGGCACCGGAGGTGCTGCTTACTGCCGAGATCCCAATCGCCATTAGTGTTTTTGCGATTATTGCCTTCATGATCGTAATTAAAAACAACCACCTGGCTTTTTTTGCTAATCTGGGGATAATAATGCTTGGTGGTTTGTTATTGGTTATTACAACTTATTTGTTTCAGCGTGGACTGCTTTACCCTGCCGCCTGGATGATTCTTGTTGGCTTTGGGATGTACCTTTCTTATGTGAGTTATCATACCATGCTTTTTGAGCGCTGGATTGCCTTATTCAGGTATAAGAGTAATATTGGGTTTCTGATGTATATCGTAGATGCTTTTGGTTATTTGGGTAGCGTGGGTATTTTATTCTATAAGAATTTTAGTAGCAAAGATGTGAACTGGCTGGTTTTTATTTCTAACATTTCTTACGTTATAGGGGGAGTTACCATAATCCTAAGTTTGCTTGCCTTTATTTATTTTAGAATAAAGCACAAACGCTCAGTGGAAGTCGCCTTGCATTAATTATGATTATTATGAAAAAGGACGCAAAGGGAATCGTTTTTTGCCCAAACGGTTGAGGTTTATACTATTACCTCCATTGCAATTGGTCAATTGGAAAAATGTTTTTTGGAGCATTGGGCTCGCATCCATTTTGCTTTTATATTTCCTTTTCTTTCCACTCAAACATGCTTATCTTTGGAGTTATGAAATATCCAATCGGCATACAAGATTTTCGCAAGATTCGCGAGGAGGGCTTTGTTTATATAGATAAAACAGAGCAAATTTTTAACCTATTGAAAAACGGGGATTACTTCTTCCTTTCCCGCCCACGTCGCTTTGGCAAATCCCTGCTGCTTTCTACGATAAAAGAATTATACAGTGGGCAAAAGGCTCTCTTTAAAAGGTTGTGGATTGAAGATCAATGGAATTGGGAGGAACAGCATCCGGTGATTTGGTTAAAGTTTAGTAGCCAGGGGGTAAGCACTCTTGGGCTGGAGAAAGCGATCCACAATATGTTGGAAGTAGCCGCGGAGGACTTGGGGGTAAGTCTTCCCGATACCAGCTACGATCAAAAATTCAAATCGTTGATCCGGCAGACAGGAAAAGAAAAAAAAGTGGTGCTGCTCGTAGATGAATACGATAAGCCAATCATCGACTACCTGGATGATATTGAACAGGCAGAGGCCAATCGTAATGTCCTAAAGAACTTTTACTCTGTTATCAAAGACAGCGACCCCTATCTTGAATTGGTGTTTATCACCGGGGTATCTGCTTTTTCCAAGGTGAGCATCTTTTCGGAATTGAACAACTTGAGCAATATTAGTCTGCATCGTTATTCGGACACCTTGCTTGGCATCACGCACGAAGAGCTGAGTGCTTATTTTGCAGGACCCATTCAGCAAATAGCTGATTTAGAAGAAATCTCTACAGACGCATTGGTGAAAAAAATTCAGCTTTGGTACAATGGTTATTCCTGGAATGGCGTAGATCGGCTGTACAATCCCTTTTCCTTATTACGCTTTTTCGATGCCCGTAAATTCCAAAACTTTTGGTTCGAAACAGGTACACCAACCTTTTTGATCAAGGAGTTGAAAAAACATCACTTTTACGACATCGAGCACATAGAAGTCTCAGAAAATCAGTTGAACAGCTTCATTATTTCCGCTTTAAACCCCACCAGCCTGCTCTTTCAGACCGGTTACCTTACCATCGATCATTACGATAAGGACTTGTTCTTGTACACGCTTCGGTATCCCAACCAGGAGGTGCGCTTTTCCATGCAACAATATCTATTGCAAGCTTATCAAGACAATCTAGCTGTGGATCCCCTCAGTCCAGTGGTTCGAGTGCTGAAAGCATTGAGGAAGAATGACATGGAAACGGTCATTTCTACGATCAACAGCCTTTTCGCTTCCATTCCCTACGATCTCTGGCAAAAGGAAAATGAGCATTTCTATCACGCCCTCGTCCACCTGATCTTTTCTTTGCTGGGTACCTACATCCGATCAGAAGTGCACACCTCCCAAGGCTGCTGCGACGCATTGGTGGAGAACGAACACTACATTTACGCCTTTGAGTTCAAGCTGGATGGCAGCGCGGAAGCAGTGCTGCAGCAGATTCGCGAAAAGGGCTACCTGGCACCTTATCAGGATTCAGAAAAAGAAAAAGTGGCCGTGGGCATTAACTTTTCGACGGAGAAGAAGGCAGTGGAGGAGTGGAAGGTGGAAAGTTGAAAAAACTCCCGCAACCCTGGCGGGCGGGGGCAAATTTTTCCTTTATCCTTCCCAAACACCGTAAAGAGAGTATAAAGTTGAAAGTTTGTAAAGTTAAAAGTTGAAAAGCGGCAAAGCCGCAACTTCTTTTAACTTTCCACTTTACAAACTTTTTACTTTCTAACTTTCAACTTTCTCACTTTCTCACTTTCTGCTTTTACTAGTAGAGCCGGAAGGAGTTTAATCTTAGCCTCCCCTCACTTACAATCCTGCTTTCGCAGAAATCTCCAGCATCCGGTCAATGCAAGCCCTCCCTTGTTCAATTATCCAATTGTCGGGGTGTATTTCGGGCAATTCATATTTCATGCAAGTATATAACTTCTCTAAAGTGTTACGCTTCATGTGAGGGCATTCGTTGCAGGCGCAGGTGTTATTTGGTGGGGCCGGAATGAACGTCTTGTGCGGAGATGCTTTGGCCATTTGATGAATAATTCCCGCTTCGGTGGCAACTATGAATTCATTCGAATCACTGTTTTGGGTGTAACGCAGCAAGCCCGTGGTAGAGCCGATGAAGTCGGCGAACTCCAGAATGCTGGCTTCACATTCAGGGTGTGCAATCAGCTTGGCATCAGGATGGCGAAGCTGCAGTTTCGTGATCTTTTCATTAGAGAAAATCTCGTGCACCATACACGTACCATTCCAAAGCACCATATCCCTCCCGGTTTTTTTAACCAGATAAGCCCCGAGGTTGCGATCCGGAGCGAAGATAATGGGCTGATCCTCGGGGATGCTTTCAATAATATGAACGGCATTGGTCGAGGTACAACAGATGTCCGTCATTGTTTTTAGTTCGGCAGTGCAGTTAATGTAGCTGACCACCACATGATCAGGATATTTTTCCTTGAACTTTCTGAATAAGGGCGGCGGACAGGAATCGGCCAGGGAACAGCCCGCTTTAAGGTCCGGCAGCAATACCTTTTTATCTGGTGAAAGGATTTTAGCGGTTTCGGCCATGAAATGTACACCCGCGAAAACGATGATGTCCGCATCTGTAGAAGCTGCTTGCTGAGAAAGGCCAAGGCTGTCACCAATGTAGTCGGCTATATCCTGAATATCGGGCTCTTGATAATAGTGAGCGAGGATGATCGCATTTTTCTCTTTTTTAAGCTTTTCAATCTCCTCAAAAAGATCCAGCGTTGGATCGACTTCGAGGTCTAGAAATCCCATGTTGGGGAGGTGTTCTTTTGCAATGGCTATGTCTGGGCTCATTGTAATAAATTTTGAAAAATGTAAAAATGTATGGTTTTTATTTCAATCTACGTGTTTATAACGTATGTGATCCAAAAATAGTTTGCTTATTTTGATTTTTAAACTAAGTGCGCTTGTTTTTTTTTACAGACATGAGATATCCCGAATTTTCGGGATATCTCATGTCTATAAAAAAAAAGTCTTTACATTATTATGATAATCAATGCTTTTCCTACTTTTTCCTTGATGAAAAAGTAGGAAAAAATCAAGGCTGTATTCAATTCTTAACGCTTTTTGACAGGCTGGCAGCCTAAAATGAATAAGGCCGGTCCTAAAGCATTAATTTATAGCATCTATTATTAATCATCGTGACAACATGAAGTTCCTTAAAGTTAAGGGATGACTAAGGTTTAATACAACAAAAATATCGCAGGTCTTTTATGTAGGTCAGGTAGCGGCTTTTTCCTCCACTGTTCAATGGTCTGTGTCTTGATGAATTGAGTAGGCAGCGTGATGTCCGCGGCTACACAAAATAGGGTAGAAGTATTGAGTGCTTTAGTAGCTTCTTCCAGAAGAGCATTGTTTCGGTAAGGAGTTTCCATAAAGATTTGAGTTTGCCCGTTTTTTTGGGATTTGGTTTCGAGCCGCTTCAGGTCTTTGGCAAGCAGGGGGCGCTTAGGGGAGAGGTATCCGTTGAAACAAAATTGTTGCCCATTAAGGCCGGAAGCCATAAGGGCCAGTAGAATGGAGGAGGGGCCTACAAAAGGAACCACTTCGATTCCTTTTTTATGGGCTGTTCCGACAAGCTTGGCGCCCGGATCAGCAACCGCAGGGCAGCCAGCCTCAGAAAGCAAGCCGATATCATGTCCCTCTAAGGCCGGAGCCAGAAGCAAGGGAATTTCGGATGGATCGGTGCGTTTGTTGAGCTCCGTAATGTTTAATTCCTGAATAGGAATAGGCAGTTGTGTTGCTTTCAAGAAATGCCGGGTTGTTTTTGCTCTTTCTGCAATAAAATACTTCAATTGGTGCATGGCATTAATGGCATATTCCGGAATCGTATGCAGGCTATTCTCACCAAGAGGTGCCGGCAGCAGGAGTAATCGACCTAATTCTAATTGCATGAATGAATTTTAGTTACAAAAGGTATTTTACTGCAAAAATTAAATAATTTTGCAGTAAAGTCAATAGACTTTGTTCAACGAGTTTCTAAGTGGCTTTCCTTATCATTCTTCCCATTGAGAAAAACGAATTGTTTAATTGCAAGTTGTTGAGGCTGCTCAAAAGTAGCTCTTTGTACCCGGAAAGAAAGTTTTGTTTGGAAAGAGGTGGTTTTTGAGATTTTTCGAAGAAAAATCTCAAAAACCACCTCTTTCCAATAAAAAATATTTCTGCCAAAAGCAAAGAACTACTTTTTGGACAGCCATAGCAACCAGCATTACTTGCAATATTTACGGCTTTCGTTTGCTGTAATTCCTTCTTAACAAAATATGGCTAAATATTTGATGTGACTACCATGCAATATATGGTAGGCTGGAAAGTAACAAAAATTATTATGGTTCGTTGAATTATGTTTGACAGACAGTGAGTTAAAGGCTTGAAAAGAAGTATTCGGCACCTTAATCTAAAAAGCGTTCAGAAAAAAGCAGTTCCTTCTCTTCAGCAGCAATTAATATGCCTAACCGAATTAAGTATAGGCATATTGTTAGCGACTATTTTGCAAACAATATGAAAATTTATCCTGTGAAGCACTATTACCAAAAGCTGATTTATCTATTTTTTACAATAGGCCTGTTAAACTTTTTTATAAGCGAAAAAATTATTGCTCAGGATTTGCACTTTTCGCAATTCTATTATTCCCCTTTAAACCTTAGCCCGGCACTAACCGGAATTTTTAATGGTGATGTTCGGGTAAACATGAATTACAGGAGCCAGTGGAAGTCCGTTCCGGCAAATTATGAGACTTTTTCCGGAGGGATTGATTTAAAATTTTATGATAAAAATTTTCAGAACACCCTTTTTTCCGGAGGGCTTTTATTCAATTATGATCGTGCGGGCGATGCTTCTTTGAGCTTAGGCAGCCTTGCTTTGAGTGGATCACTTACGCAGCAATTAAGTGAAAACAACTTCCTGACCCTGGGACTCCAAGGTTCGGTAGGGCAACGTTCCTTTAGCCTGGAGCAATTAACCTTTGACAATCAATTTAATGGTGATCAGTTTGACCCCAACTTGGACAGTCGGGAAAGCTTTCAGACAACCAGCAAGTTCTTTCCGTCTTTTAGCTTAGGTGCCAATTGGCATTTCCAGATACCGGATGCTAGAACGCGCCTGGATGCCGGAGTAGGGTATTTTCATTTGAATCAACCGGAAGTAAGCTTTCTGGGAGATCCGACCATACTGCTTCCTTCTAGGCTAAGCTTTTTTGGCATGGGATCCTTTAAGATAGCTTCCATTGCAGATATGGTGGTCCGCTTTCAATCCCATAGACAGGATGAATACAAAAGTTTGCTATTAGGTGGAGGTATCCGACTTTATCTGAGCGAAGTGAAGACGAGAGAATTATCCATACTTATAGGTGGAGATGTGCGTCTGGATGATGCCATTATACCTTCTGTTCGATTTGAATATGGGAGCTGGGCTTTTGGTGGCAGTTATGATATCAATAACTCTGATTTTGAAAGAGCCACCCGGTCACGAGGCGGCTTCGAAATATCAGTCACCTACATTTACACACAAGTAAAACCGTTGAACATACATAAAATTTGTCCAATTTTTTAAGAGCCGTTTTAAATACACTACACCCATGAAAAATGCTACTTGATTATTCTTTAGTAGTTGTTTATGGGATGGTTGTCATTGGCAACTATCCCATAAACAACTACTAAAATTGACTTACTCTTTAATTCGGAAGAAAGCAATGAAAAAAAAGATATTTGCGTTTTGTATTGCCCTTTTAGCTTTTTTGTCTGTTGAAGCTCAAACCTTAAAAGCTTACGAACGAGCGGGAATGGAAGCCCTCCAGGATAAGAATTATTTTGGAGCGGTGAAGTATTTCAAAATCGTATTGGATGTTAGTGCTAATCGCACCGATGTATGGTATAATTATGCCGAAGCAGCTCGTTTATTCAATTCATTTTCTTTGGCGGAAAAAGCGTATGAAAGGGTGATTGAGTTAGATGAGAAAGGGGAGTATCCATTGACGCTTTACTGGTTGGGTTTGGTTAAAAAGCAATTAGGAAAATACGATGAAGCCCTAATGGCCTTTCAGGAGTTTATGGGGTCAGCGCCTCTGGAAGATCAATATTTTAATAAAACACAACGCGAAATCAATGCTTGTAAACTGGCTCAGGAAATCGTTAATGATTCGATTATTGGCCTGAAGGTAAACAGGCTGGATGAAAAAGTAAATTCAAATTATACAGAATTCGGACCTTTTATTAAAAACGATACCCTGTATTATTCTTCCCTTCAATTTCAAAATCCAAAGGTTGATGAACGAGAGCAGCATCCTATGGTTTCAAGAGTTTTAATGGCTCCAATGGATTTCTGGGGGGAAGTTTGGTCAGAACCTTTCTGGGGCGATTCAATGAATATTGCTCATGCCGTTTTTAATACCACTGGAAATAAGCTTTATTTTAATAAGTGTTATTTTGTCAATACCAATGACCTGATATGTGATCTTTATGAAACCCAAAAGCTGCCTGGAGGGATGTGGGATCGGCCGGAAAAGGTATCACGGCCTATTAATCTGGGGGGGTACACGACTACTCAGCCTTCCATTGCTTTTGATGAGCATGCCGGGAAAGAGGTCTTATTTTTTGCTAGTGATCGACCAGGAGGTATTGGTAAATTAGACATCTGGCAAGCCTATATTAACGCTGATGGTAGTTTTGACGCTCCTCAACTTGTGAAAGGAATAAATACTACTGAAAACGAGGCTACGCCTTTTTATTTTGCCGATGATAAAACCCTTTATTTTAGTTCCGACGGGCTGCCGGGTTTAGGTGGCTATGATGTTTTTAAATCCAGCAAACAAGACGGAAAGTGGTCTGAGCCAGAACACATGGGCTATCCTTTAAATAGCAGTTATAATGATGTTTACTACTTCATAGATAACCAAACCTTAAATGCCTATTTATCTTCCAATCGCCTGGGCTCTTTATTTGTTGATGAGGCTATGGAGTCTTGTTGCAATGACATTTACGAAGTATCTTATGGAGAAGTAGTCTCTGAGTTGGTTATTGCTACTTTTGATCGTAAAAGTAACATTGCTTTAAAAGGAGTGACTACAGAAATGTTGGAACTGCCGAATGAAACAGAACAAACATTCAGGCATCCGGATAAAAATATTTTTTCAGTAGATCTCAAGAATAACAAAAAATACCAGTTTGTCCATCGCAAACAAGGGTATACTTCGGATACATTCACATTGAGCACTTTAGGCTTATTAGAACCAAAAACATTCCACAGGGAAGTGTATCTTGAATTGCTGGACTTAGATTTAGAAGTTCAAATGTACGACCGATTGACCAAAAAGCCTTTAAACGGGGCTAAAGTAGAGGTGTTGACTCCTTTAAAGACTGAAAGTTTGTGGGAGCGCAAATTTGATGATAATGTATTTTCATTTGATTTAGGCCAGGTGGAATCGTTTAGTATAATTGGAGAAAAGGAAGGATATGTGACGGACACTGTTCGCTTACATTTGGATAAGTTAGATGTAAATGGCAATCGGATCATTCATAAATTTTACCTGGAACCCAAGCCTTCCGATATCCTTACACTGTCTGACTTTTTACCCTTACCCTTATATTTTGATAATAATCAGCCAAGCCGGCAAGAAATGGAAGCAAATACGTTGATTACGTATGCGAAGATGTTTGATAATTATTATAAGCGGAAACCTGTCTTTAAGCAGCGATACAGTGAAGGCTTAACCGGAGAAGCTAAAATACTTGCAGAAGCCAAAATTGAGAACTTTTTTGAACATAACGTTCGCCTTGAATATGAAAATTTCAAAGGGTTCCTTGATCATTTGATTAATTACCTGGAACAAGGAAACCGGGCAGAACTATTGATTAAAGGTTATGCCAGTCCATTAGCTGATGCGAAGTATAATGAAATCCTAACTAAAAAACGAACCACCAGCCTTCAGAACGAAATCCTTCAATACAAGGATGGTGTTTTACTTCCTTATTATAAAGAAGGCAAGCTTCTTATTACCGAAAAACCTTTTGGGGAAACAAAAGCTCCACCTTATGTGAGCGATAATGCAACAGACCGCAGAAATTCCGTATACAGTGTAGAGGCCTGTAAAGAAAGGCGGATTGAAATACTTGAAATTAAAGATAACAAAGACTTTGATTAGCATGAAGCTATCTATTCAGGGCATTATGAGCTTTGAAAAAAATGATTTTTTCCCAAAAGCGTTGTCCATTTTCTCTCTTAAGAGACTATTTATTTTAAGCATACTATTACTGAGCACACTATCCCTTAGAGCAACCCATATCGTAGGAGGGAGTATGTCCTACCGTTGCCTGGGAAATAACAATTATGAAATTACCTTAACGGTATATCGGGATTGTTTCTACGGCGATTTGGATGCATTTTTTGATACCACGGCATCTGTGGGAATATTTAACTCTGCCGGTCAATTAATTGATGAGTTATTCATCCCATTTAATCCGGCAATTAATGATACGCTTCAGCCGATGCTTTCAGATACTTGCCTGAAAATAGCATCGGATGTTTGTGTGCACACTACTTATTACCGGGATACTGTCTTTTTATTTCCCTCTCCGGGAGGATATGTTTTGGCTTATCAGCGATGTTGTAGGAACGGGACTATCAATAATATTATGAATCCTGTAAGTACCGGGGCTACTTTTGCCGTTTTTATATCAGGTTCGGCTCTTAATAGTTGTAATAATGGAGCTACATTTCAGGATTATCCTCCCCTGTATATATGTGTGAATGAACCTATCAATTTCGATCATTCAGCCAATGATATAGATGGGGATTCGTTGGTGTATAGATTATGTACGCCTTTATCAGGAGGAAGCCTTTTAATGGGGCAACCTTCCCCTCCTTCGGCGCCGCCCTATACGCCCATTGTCTGGAATGCCCCTCTTTATAGTTTGGACAATCTCCTGGGAGTAGGGGATCCATTGACCATAGATCCTCAAACAGGGATGCTATCCGGCCAGCCGGGCTTAACAGGTCAGTTTGTGGTGGGAGTGTGCGTAGAAGAATATCGCAATGGCCAATTACTGTCAACGACCCGTAGGGATTTTCAATATAATGTAGGGGTTTGTGTAGAGGTAATGGCAGAAATTGATGCACCTGATGCTCAGTGTGATAAGCTGACGGTTGATTTTCAGAATAATACCATTTTTGTCGATAAGTTTCTTTGGGATTTTGGAGATCCAAACAATCCCAATGATTTTTCCATGGAAAAAAATCCTACTTATACTTATTCCGATACCGGAACGTATTTGGTAACACTGATCGCGGAACCGGGAACTTCTTGTGCAGACACCGCCTACCACGAAATTTTCCTTCAAAGTAATTCTGCTGTTGCGGATTTTGAAGTTGAAATTATTGAATGTGCTGATAGTATTATTGTAGATGGGATTGATTTATCTTTTGACTCCGTATCTCCAATAGTACAATGGAATTGGCAATTGTTTTATGATTCTGAAACCCTTGATTCCGATGAGCAAAACAGTCGGTTTACCATTCCGCGGACTACCGAGCCGGTTGTTTTATTGCTGACTGTAATGTCTGAAAATGGATGTTCCCAGAATCATAGCTACATTTTTTCTGTTAACCCTATTAATCCGTCTGATCTTATAAAGGATTCTTTATGTATCTGTATTGGAGAATCAGTCGGGCTTAATCCGGTATTTGTTGACGATTATTTATACCAATGGAGCCCGTCAACAGGCCTTTCTGATAGTGATATTGCAAACCCTGTTGCAACGCCACAACAAACGACTACCTACACCTTACTGGTACAGGATTCAACCGGAGGCTGTCAGATAGAAAAAACAGTAGATATACAAGTCAAAAATATCCAACTTGACTTTGAACCCGTCTTTTCGTGCGATGGTCTGGAAGTCGAATTTATCAATACCAGTATCGATGCGGAAGCTTATTTCTGGGATTTTGGGGATATGAATACCCAAAGCGATACCTCGAGTTCTGTCAATCCTTCCTACACTTTTCCGGATACTGGAACCTATGTAATTACCTTGATGAGCCTTGCCGGCAGGCCTTGCCCTCAACCGGATACTTTAGAGCGGGAAATACATATTTCCGGACCTTTACTAGATGCTGATTTTTCGGCGGAATATATTAATTGCCTACCGGCTGGGGTTTTCCTTGAGTTGACAGATAACTCCAGCATTAATCAAGGGGATCTGGTCGAATGGCAATGGTTAGTAGATGGAGCAGATTTTAGCAATGGACAAAATATAATCAATTTTACTATCCCGGAAAACGATACCCTGAATGTGGAGTTACTCGTTCGTTCAGATGAAGGCTGTGTCGATTCGGTGGAGATGGATCTTCCTGTTTTTCTAATAGATGATGCATCGATACAGGATAGTTTGCTTATTTGTCCGGGAGAAAGTGTGGAATTATACCCCGGAGCCGATCCGAATTATTCTTATCGGTGGTTTCCTACTGAAGGCTTGGACAATTCTAACGCTCCTAATCCGATTGCATCCCCGGAAACAACGACTACTTATACTGTTGAAGTTTTGGCTTTTGGAGTGGATACCTGTAGCTTGGTTCGGGAGGTTACTGTTGTAGCTCCGCCACCTATAGGCTTAAGTGCACCACAAGAGGTTTCTACTTGTGATACGACTGTTAGTTTTAATGCGGAATTAAATATATCTGATTTTGAGGTTAAATGGTTCGATGAGCAAGGCGATTCTCTGGCGAATACTTTAATGCTTAGCGTTCAGCCAAATGGAGAGGAAGTGTATTTAGTGGAAGCTACGGATGCTTTTGGTTGCCAGGAAAAAGATACGACGACTGTTTTTGGAAATGCCTTGAATATCAGTTACGAAGATTTTTCCTTCTTGTGTAAGGATGATGAAGGACAGCTTCAGGTTACTAATTTAGATTCTACGGACAATCTCACTTTTAGTTGGGAACCGAATGCTTTGATCCTAAATGGAGGAAGTACAGGCACACCTACTGTTTCGGCAGAACAATTTGGAGAACAAACTTATTTTTTTGAATTGGAAAACCAATTTGGCTGTGTAGATTCAGGTGCCATTACCGTAGCCGTCATTGACGCGGCAGATCAATCAGGTTTTATTCAGGCTGTTCAATGTGAAAGTATGACCGTCAATTTTATGAATTCAGGGCCGAATGCTTCCTATTATATCTGGAATTTTGGTGATCCTTCTAATCCAAATGCCACATTTATTGGGGGACTGCCTTCATATACCTATCCGGATACAGGGACTTATTTGGTTTCCCTGATCTTGCCGGCACTTGATTGCCCGGATACGATCCTACTTCCGGTAGAAGTTACAGATGGCCCCTTATTAACGGCTGACTTTAATGTGGAAATAAGCGACTGTAGTATACAGAATGCAGTTTTAAGCTTTTCGGATCAATCAGTGCATACTCAAGCGGAAATAATTTCATGGGATTGGACATTCAGCACAGGGGCAATGTCGAATATTCCGAATCCATCAATTTCTGTAACCCAAGATGATACTGTTGGCGTACAATTAATTGTTGAAAGTCAGGGAGGATGTTTGGATACTACATTTCAATTATTGCCGGTGGATGTTATTGAATCTCTTAACTTACCAGACACTTTAAGCGTTTGTAAAGGTTCTACGGTTGAGCTCAATCCATTGGGAGATACTTCCTATTTATACAACTGGCAACCAGGAATCTTTTTAGATGATTCGCTGGAAGCTAATCCTTCAGTTACTGTAGACTCCTTTATAAGCTTTCAGCTTAGCGTCACAGCGGTCAGCATTGATGAATGTACGATTCAAGATACGATTTCAGTCGATATTTTTCCGGAAATCGACCTAAATACTAGTGGCGATACCATCATATGCTCCGATAGCGTTAGCATTTTTGCCATCAGTAATAATGCCGAACAATGGCTATGGATCGATAGTGGGGGAGGTGTTTTAGCTAATGAATCTTCTATTACGATTGTACCAGACGGACTTGAGCAGTTCTTTGTGGTAGCGACAGATCAGAATGGCTGTACGCGTTTGGACTCCCTGGAAGTTGGCGGCTTTGCTGTTGATGCAGAGGTTCAGGAAACTGAACAGATAGATTGTGAAGCGTCCAACTCATTTTTAACATTATTGAATGGAAATTTAGAGGATACGCTCACTGTTCAGAGTACTCCGCCGGGCTTAATTTTTTTACAAAATGATTCTTTGCTGGTCAATACTTCTGTACCAGGGACGTACAATGCTCAATTGACAATAACTAACCAGTATGGGTGTGAAACAATAGACTCCTTGGATTTGACGGTAATAAGTGATGATCTACAGTTGGATTTTGAAGGGACCGTTCAATGCGACGGCCTGAGTGTGCAATTTGATAATCAGAGTATGAATGCTCCTGCCTACCTTTGGAGTTTTGGTGATCCAGCCAATCCTGATAGCATATCAATTCTTGAATCACCCTTATACACCTATTCTGATACGGGTATCTATCAAGTAATGCTAACAGTTGGGTACGATCTGCCATGCGTAGATACAATCAATAAAGAAATTCAAATTAGCGACGTTCTGCTCAATGCAGAGCTGGACTTTTTTTATGAAGATTGTTTTAAGGATTCTGTAACGGTTGTGTTTGCCAATGAATCCATCAATAATCAAACCGACACTACTTTCATAAACTGGACACTTAGTAATGGTGAAACCTACGATGTTGATAAATTTCAACTGATCGTCACGGATACTATTACGTTAACGGCAACTCTGGCTATTTCTACTTCCTTAGGTTGTACGGATACAGTCAGTACAACTGTTGATATTTTTCCAATTGGAGAGGTAGAAATTCCAGAATCAGTTATCGCATGCAAGGGAGAAGGAGCTTTCTTAAATCCGGGCGGTAAAGAAGGGTTGATATATGAATGGTCGCCTTCTGTTGGTTTGGATGATCCATCGGCAACCAATCCCTTTGCTTCACCTGATTCTACTACACAATACATGGCCGTTATTCGAAGCATAAGCGGAGATACCTGTGAGATTGTCCGGGAAGTAAACGTATTCGTTCCTGAAGAAATTGAATTAGTATTACCAAATGACACGAGTATTTGCGCACAAAGTATTTCGATCACGGCAACAGCACCCCAAGCTAACGTATGGATCTGGACGAATGAATTGCAAGAAGTTTTAAGTAATAGCCCAGTTCTTGATGTTGCCCCCCAAGGAGTAAATGAGTATTTTGTTGAAACTCAGGACGTGTTCGGATGTAAAAAAACGGATAGCATCACCATTGCTGGAAATGCTTTAGATATTGAAGTTGTCGGAGATACTTTTTTCTGTACCGATGATAACCCTATATTATCGATTTTTAACTTTGATTCAGAAGATACGCTGATTGTAGACTGGGTGCCCGACTTTTTTATAGAGGGCAACAATGACTCCTTAGTTGTTTTGGTAAATACAGCGCAAACCTTTGATACGCTTGTAAATGTAACTATTGAAAACCAGTACGGGTGCCAAATGGAAGATAGTTTGAATCTGGCTATTCTTGATGTTGGAGATTTTTCTGATCCTGTTAGTTTTGCTCAATGTGAAGGATTAGCGGTTACCTTTATATACGATGGCCCTAATGCGGCTTATTACACATGGAATTTTGGAGATCCCCTCAACCCTGGTGCAACAGATCAAGGTAAAAATGTTACTTATACCTATTCCAGTGCAGGAACTTACACGGTCACATTGGAGCCAGCCTTCCAAAACCTGGATTGCTTGCCATCCATATCCCTGGATATTGAAGTCTTTGAACCTCCATTATTTGATTTTGCAGTCGACTGGTCCTTTATAGAGTGCCAGGATAGCGCAATTCTGGCTTTTACAGATGCTTCTACACATGTTCAGGATGAAATAGTATCATGGCAATGGACATTTAGCAATGGAGTAATGGATACAACACTTACTCCTGAAATTATATTGAATGTCAGTACTACTCTTGATTATGAACTCATTTTAACCACTTCGATAGGATGTTCGGATACTATTTCTGATCAGATCAACATTAATCTTATCGAAGTTGATTTGACGGATACTTTAAGCATTTGCCCGGGAGAGAGTGTTTTTTTAAATGCCAGTAATCCTAATTTAACTTACCAATATCAATGGTTCCCTTCGGATGGCTTAGATGATCCAACTGCTCCCAATCCCCTTGCTTCCCCTGATCAAACGACTACTTATTCCGTAATTATAATGGATGATAGCAGTGGGGATACCTGTGAAGTATCCGGTCAAGTCACTGTAGTGGTTTTTCCTGAGTTGATCGTAGAAGCTTCGGATGATGTGGTATTATGCGAGGAGCAAAACGTGCTGATATCCGCAACCGCTAATCAGGCAGCGGATTTTATCTGGTCTGACAATTTGGATTTTTCTAATGTTATTAGCCTTGATAGCAATGCAAATGTAATCACTGGGCGACCAAATATTTATTACGTTCAAGCCATTGATGAAAATAATTGCAGTTCCACAGATTCGGTATCTGTGGGTAATTTTATTCCGGAAGTGCAGCTACAAGATATATTTGTAGTTTGTTTGGAAGATGTGATTGATTTGGAAGTAACGAATTTAAATCCTGAAGATGAGTTAAGTTTTGAATGGTCTCCGATTACAGGCATTGTTGGAGGGAATGGCACTTCTTCACCTACCATTCTGCCGGAAGTTAGTTTAACTTACTATGTAGAAATTTCAAATCAATTTGGTTGCGTAATCATAGATAGCACTATAGTGGAGGTAATTGATTTAGAGGATGACTTAACGATCTTTGCTACACCAGATTCGGTTTCTTACGAAGAGTCTTCTCAATTATTTGTAACTCCAAATGCTGATTACGTGTACAATTGGTTTCCGGGTGAAAGTCTTTCAGATCCTACTGTTCACAATCCGGTTGCCAGCCCGGAAACGACTACAACTTATAATGTTGAAGTGACGACACCCGAAGGCTGTGTACTTCGGGAAAGTATTACGATATCATTGATAGAACGCGCTTGTGCCCCTCCTTTCATTTTTGTTCCCAAAGCATTTACTCCGAATAATGATGGTGAAAATGATGTCTTTTTCGTTCGTGGGAATCCAATAGATGAGATGGAAATCATTATTCACAATCGTTGGGGAGAACAGGTTTTTCGTTCTACTTCAGAGGATATTGGTTGGGATGGAACCTATAGAGGTAAAATCCTTCCTCCAGATGTTTACGGGTATTACCTTAGGGTCATTTGTTTTGATGGAGAGGAGTATGTACAGCAAGGAAATGTAACTTTACTGAGATAGAGGTAACCCCTGAAATTATTTTTAGCCTCGAGGGATAAGGGAGACGTTGTTATGACAACGCCTCCCTTATTTTTGTTTATCAAGCTTAGGTATTAAACAACTGATTTTTTATCGCGATAACCCATTCTTCTTTCACATCTAATTTCTGTGCAATTTCATTTGTGGAATACCCTTCGGCCAGAAGCTTACTAACTTCCAACGCTAACTTAAAGCCTTCTTCGCGACCCTCTTTATGGCCTT
>CAZHZT010000030.1:36473-51997 GCA_964537285.1 uncultured Saprospiraceae bacterium
GTTCCAGGCCTTGTTCCAGGCCTTGTTCCAGGCCTTGTTCCAGGCCTTGTTCCAGGCCTTGTTCCAGACCTTGTTCCAGACCCTGTTCCAGACCCTGTTCCAGACCCTGTTCCAGGCCCTGCTTCAAACCTTGAGCTAGCCCTTTCGCTATAGCTTCTTCTTTTAGCTGGCTCATCACAAACTCTTTAATACCCATAGTTTTATCTAATTTAGGATTGTATTTAACGACTTCTTTTCTAAACTCCTCGTTACTGCTTTCATTTTTAAAATTAATATAATATTCTATAAAGTACAACAATTTTTCGATTCGCTCTTTTGGGATATTATGCTTCATCAATTTACGAATGAGAATAGCTTTGGACTTAATAAGTCTTTGGTCATTCCATTTACCAATATTTTGCCACGCTGCTTGCATAACGATTGCAAAAATATTATCGCTTTTAGCAAGCTCTTCGATTGGATGTTCTATAAGGTTAAACACTTTGAAGCGATAGATTAGTTCAGTTCCTAGAAAGGATTGCCTAAAAGTATGCTGGAAATGACTTTTATTGTTATAAACAAATACAGCTATTGCAGAAATTGGCCTTCCATATTTGTGGTAAATTCGATAATAATAATCGAACATCCGCTTTTCAAAGTGTTTATCCTTATATCCTTGAATCTCAACGTGTATTAAAATTAATTTTCGAGTGCCATCTTTTAGATATACTTCCACTAGTTTATCAGCATATCGTCCTTTAGCTTTTGCATTTGGGAATAAAGTTTGCAATTCCTTATCGAGAAATTTGAACCCTTTGGTAAAGTCAAATATCTCAGCTTCTTCACCATAAATAAACTTTAAAAAGTCCTCAAAGAAGTCTTCCAGTATAGACTTCCAAAATCCGTCTTTATTTTTCATTTGGATAGTTCTTTAGTAAGTTAGCTTATAGCTTCACTATTCAGTACGTTTGGCCCATACAGTAAAGCACTTTTCTAAAAATCTATTTCTGGGGTGATTAAAAATACAAAAGGGTTTCCCCTTGCTAGCTCAGCGATTCTCGCTTTGAAAAATAAACGCGCCTACGGCGCGAAATTCCTTTGAGAGGGAGGCCAAAAGAAAATTTCGCCGCGAAGCAGCGTAAATTTAGTATTGGATTTCCAAAACGAGAATTGCTGTAGCTCGCTGCAAACAAATATAGTAATTCTTACTTATTAAAACAATAAGTTTTAAAAAAAAATTATAATGAATGGCGATAAATGATGGGATCCATCTTAATGAAGATTTTTCTAATTCCTTTAAGCTTATATGTCATTAGGCTTAAACAAATACTTATAAAGAATATCTTATATTTCGTGTGCATATTACTTAAGGAATGACCCATGTTTTTCGAGAACTTCTATCCTTAATTCTCAGAAGTAGAAACTTCTCCTGGTTTTTCCTTAATCCATTTATTTAACAAGCGTTCAAAGAGGGGAACAAATGGAAAAAATAGCAAAACGCCCATCACATTGAAGATGACATGGGCATTGGCAATTTGATTTTTCAAATCCTGTTCACCAAAATATTGATCTATTAGGCTGACAAAAGGAACAAAGGCTATAAGTCCTAATACAATAGATACAATATTAAATATTAAGTGGAAAAGACCAGTTTTGAGTGCTTGACGCGAAGAGTTGATCGTTGCCAATAATGTATCCGAGCAGGTGCCGAGCTCTGCACCTAACATTACGGCAATTCCCGCTGCTAAGGATATTAATCCTTTTTTGGCTAAGGTAATGACCATGCCTACAGTAGCAGATGAAGATTGGATCACTAATGTTATTACGGCTCCTGAAAGGGCTCCTCTGATTGGGTTCTCTAAACTTTCCATCCATGCCAGAAAAGAAGGATGTCCCCTCAGCGGTTCTACTGCCCGTTCCATGGTATATAATCCAAAAAACAGAATACCGAAAAAGAGGAGCAGTCGACCTACATCAGTGAGAATTTTAGTTTTACTTACCATCATCAAAATTAATCCTATTGCCAGTGGAATAGCGGAGTATTTGCCTACATCCAATGCTATAAGTTGACTGGAAAAGGTCGTTCCTATATTGGCTCCCATTACCACGCCCATTGATTGCTGAAAATTGAGAATCTTAGCATTTACTAACACGATGGTCATGATAATGACTGCGGAAGACGAGTCCAGAATGATAGTGATAACGGTTCCTGTAAGGATTGCGGTAAAAAGGTTTCGCGTAAAGCGTACCATCAGGTTGCGAGCCTTGTTGCTTACTACATCCTTTAGGGTTTCAGATAGGTTCCCTACAGCGTAGAGAAATAAGGCTAAGCCAGTCAGAACAGATAAGATGATCTCGCTTAAGATTATTTCATTTTCGCCCATGGTGTCGGTTTCTTGTGCTTTTTTAGGCCATAAAGCTAAGAAATCCGAGTGGATCTTTACTCCTGGCAGGAGTTTTTTATTTTAAGGAAGCGCTTTTTTAAGGTCATTTTTTGAAAAACCTTAAAAAAGCGCTTCCTTAGAAACAAAATTTCCTTACCAACATCTACAGAACAAGTCTTTTATTGCAGAATAAGCAGCTTCCCACTACTACGCCAGCCTTCCTCATTGCTTATTTGATAGTAATAGCTACCAGCAGGAAGTTCCCCCTTGTAGAGTCTGAAAGCGTTTTGGAATTGCTGCGATAACAACGTTTTTCCAGTCAGGTCGAATAGAGTGAGCTGTAAAGGTTCATTGTATGTTTGATTAACGATAAAATCAGTATAGTCAGTCATTGGGTTTGGATTAATGCTTATTTCAATTTGTTTATGGAAAAGCTCCTTCCAGCCTGTAGTAATCAACCCATTCCATTGCAAAGTATCAAAAGCAAATGGAGTTTGATCACTATCTATACCGCCTAGTGATGGGTCAGGGCTTAAGAACAGGCTTTGACTGATAACGCCATTTTCTATGGCTTTGAAACGAAGATTCATGAAAGCCTCACTAACTGATAGAGTGGTGCCCAAGTCATCATCAGAAAGCCAGATGATATTGAGCTTACCAGGATATTCCTCGTGAACATGCGGGAAATATTGAGCCAGGTCACTAGATAAAATCGTATCAAATTCCAGGATAGCCGGATCGTAGCTCAAGCTTAGTTCAAAAGCAAGCACCTGATTAAAGTTGGAAGCGTGAATGTCTAAGGTGTAAGTCTCTCCTTTGTTAATTAATTGATCATCTCCGATGAGGCTGATGTATTCAGAAGGAGGAGCGATTAATGAGTCTGAGTCACATCCTATATTGGCGGAAACATTGATGTCTCCAACCTTGATTCCCACAAACTCGACATTTGACGGGTTGAGTGTTGAGTAATTAATCACTTCAGGAAAAGCTGGAGTAAAAGGATTTGTCGGATCCGGAAAAACATAATTGGCATCAACAAACCGCCAGGGGCCCACGGGGAATTCATCAATTTCTCCAAGTAAAATGCTTAAGACATAAAATAAATCAAAAGAGGAAATTTGATTGTCTCCGTTTATATCTGCCGCGATCATTTGATATGGGGTTAATGGTAAGCCATCAAGGATGTGGAGCCTTATACCCAGGGCATCGACAATCGTAATGCCATTATCGGAAGAATCATCTTTGCCTGGTGCAATAACGGTTACCCCTGATGGAGGCGTAAATTGTACGCAACCTGAAGCATCCGTAAAGGTATCCGGTACCATTTCTACATTACATATTGGGTCGCCTAGTTCCGTAAATGCACAGGCGTTCAGTATGTTACAATCGGTCTGAGCCACCAGGAGAATTTGTGTGTATTCCCAGGAGCTTAAGCTGCACCATTCGATAATGGTCCATTTTCTTAATACTTTAATAGTGTCTCCGTTATAAGCAACCTCTGTGTCTTCGTATGCAACCCCAACCAAGCTACATGGGCCTTCAAAAACCTGCGGTTCTGCATTTTCAGGTTCGAATCCCGGAAGGTCAATTAATGCTTGAGGGCTGTATTCGCATGCCGTGATGGTTACATCTGCCGGCCATTCTACGCCGTCATCCAGGGAGTGACCACCTGAGCAGTCGGTTACAGGGGTATTCCACGGCAGTACATCACAGATGAAAAACGGAGAACTATTTTCAACAGTTATCTGCTGTGTGCAGCTGATGGAGTTGTCATTATCATCATAAGCTGTGTAGGTGCGAGCTACAACCCCTGACTCACAGGCGTCCAAGTCAATAACTTGTGATACAATAAGGTAATTTATATTACAATCCGTACTATTATCTGGGTAATAACCAATTAAAACAAGGTTGAGATTAACTTCCTCGTAAACCGGGAGGTCTGAGGGATCCTGTTGTGTTGGGTTAACGCCATCCCATATAGTTTCATCAAATTCCTGGCATCCGATTGTTTTATCGTCTGGGCAAATAAATACAGGAGGTCCTGCATCTCCTGTAACAATGAGTAAGGAAGTGCAGAAGTTACCATTTTCCGGATCCGTTACTTGAACTATAAGTGTATCGCCAATATAGGTAGAATCAATGAAGGTACCTGAGATAGGGTTGTTTTCTAAATCAAAAAGTTCTAAAAGATAATCATCCAGGCAACCATAAGGCCCGCCTTCGATTACAAGGTCGGGAGTGATCTCTATAACCGGATCAAAACAATCACCAGAAAGGCCTACGCTTACCTCTTCTTTACAGGCTACTATGTTAGGGTTTGGATATTCATTGACAGTAATAAAGAAGCTGCAGCTTGAAGTGTTGCCAGATGGATCTGTAGCAGTAGTGGTTACAACATGCGTTCCAATACCAAAAAATGTTCCGGAAGGAGGGGTAGAGACCTTGGATACAATGCCGCAATTATCTAATGCCGTTGGAGCATAGAAAACTTGCCCTTCGCAGGCATTTGGGTCAAGGTTTACGGTGATATTTGGAGGGCAATCAATAACTGGAGAGATTTTGTCGTCTATTTCAACTTCTACCATACATTCATTGTATTGCGCATTTGGATCATTTTCACTAAAATCTCCAATTTTATCGTATACCCTTAAACGTACAAACAAGTCCTTATCTATATCATCACAAGTGAAGTTGACACAATCCTCGAATGGTTCATTTGTGAGAGCATCCATTCGTTTTACTTTCAATGCCAATATAGCACAATCATCTGTAGAACCATCATCGAATACTGGTGCGCAAACCTCCGCAGTACCTGTGGGGCCAAGAGTGATTTGAGTCATTTCATCACAAACAGCTACCGGGGGAGTGCCCGGTGCAACACTGACCGTCCATGTTTCAACTACCGTTTCCCCACAATTAACTTCAATAAAAAAAGTTAAGGTTTCTACATATACTCCTGTAGAGTTGGGGTTGAACTGAAAAACATCTCCTTCAAATAAAGTTTCTCCTGTTGATTCTTGAATCACAAAGAAATCATCTATCTCGGTGCACGGACTTCCCGGATCTGGAATGATGCCTAATGGGTTAATACTAATTGTAGTATCTATAGCGCAGTCTAATTCAACATCCTGTGGGATGCCTGTAATTGTAAAATCGTTTTGTGGTGAATTCTGAGAAAAAACATTAACATAACGAGTTCCGGCTGCATCTACGGATACATTTCCTAAAGGAGGTTGAATAGAAAGAAGGTTGCCTGCATCGGTTTGCGCGCAAGCGTCGAATTGATATTGTGCGTTCGCAACAGGTAAATGGATGACCCAGGACAAAGCAAGGGCTGTTAGAAGGTAATACATCTTCTTGTTCATGATAGTGTGTTTTAATTAGCGGTTAACGGTTAACGAGGAACAGTTAACGATTAATAAATAATTTTAGAGTTTTAAGTTTATACCAAGCCTTAGATTTATTAATTGATTGAAATTGGAGGAATTGGGATAGAAAATCTGTTGAATTTGAGCGTTCAAGGCCCATTTCGGACTGACTCTGTATTCCCCAAAGGCATTCCACTGGTAGCCAATATTTAAGTTCGATGATTTTTTCTCTGTAAAATAAGGCACTCCCTCATTGTTGATTAATGTACCTGAGAATTTTTCTCGGATACCCAAACGGATTCCCGTCGAAATTCCATACGTGAAATAATTGTTATTAAACTGGCGGCCGATGCTTATTGGAATTTCTAACAATTGAGTACGGTTATTTGAACGTAAGTTTAGAAGCAGGCTCTTTCTAACCGGAATATTGGCCTGGTCGATTAAAGTATCTCCGTTGGTTTGTATGTATATGCTTCGGTTTCCCAGTGTAGAGTCCCATTGAACAAATTTACCTTGATAGTCAAATTGATCTTCCATTTTGATTTTATCGATGCCAATATCCAAAAACCAACCTGATTTATGGGAAAACCTGCTTTTTACACCTAGAATTAATGCCTTTGTATTATTATGATCAGGTACAAATCCAATTCCTGCGTTCAAGCCCAAGGAAATTTCTAAAGCTTTTAAGCTTGATATAGTTTTTATTATTGGAAGACCCGATGATGTTTTTTTAGTATGGATTAAGTCAAGCTTTTGGTCTATTGGGTCCATGCTGGGGTTTCTGTTAATGACAAATGTCCTTTGGTGGCTTTCTGGTGAAATAAGAACGGCAGATAACTTTTTAAGTGAAGTAAAACCTCTGTTAAAAGATTCCTTTGTTGAGGAAGACGCTAACGAATTAGAGATCGATTTAGAGTTATTGACGCTATCTAAAACGTTTTCTTTTTGGGCGATTGGATTGGTTTCTTGCTCATAAGACTTGTTTGGAATCGTTTCACTGAATGTATTATACCCTGTGTTGTTGGTTTTACTAATATTTGACGGCTTAGTAATCGTTTCAGACCCGCTGGGTAAAATAGCTGAAGGACTCATTTTTTCATTATGGAAAGCAATTGATTTTTGGAAAAAAATCAATCCAAAAATTAAAGCCATGGGGCTTAACCAGAAAAATAGAATAATAAAGCGGCGGCGTCTCCGAGCGTTCAATTCATTCCTTACACTCGCCCAAATTTCTTCGCTTTCCACAGGAGAAGTGTGGGTTTGAACTTTATCTTT
The DNA here is from genome assembly GCA_964537285.1 of uncultured Saprospiraceae bacterium. GTDB lineage: Bacteria > Bacteroidota > Bacteroidia > Chitinophagales > Saprospiraceae > CAZHZT01. Next base: position 43,480 of record CAZHZT010000030.1, read on the forward strand.
AATTATTTTTTCCTGAAAAGGTCTCATACCCTAATTTTTGCTGCTTTAAAAAAATATTCCTGTAGTAATTGTCTCGCTCTGCTCAAATAAGACCGGGAAGTACTTTCCTTGATGCCTAGTTGATCTCCGATTTCCTTGTGATTATACCCTTCAATGACATATAAATTAAATACAACACCTAATTCTGTTGGTAATTTTTGGATTAACTGGATGATTTCTTCTGTTTCAAGATTGGATACGGCTTCCGGTGTCCGATAAATACCATAGGCTTCCTCAATTTCTACTGAATCCTTGATAACGTCTTGTTTCCGAATAGTTTTTAAAGCGGTATTTACTGTAATCCGGCGCATCCATCCGACAAAAGAACCCGTAGGTTTATATTGGTGAATATGGGTAAATATTTGAATAAACGCTTCCTGAAGAACGTCTTTGGCAGTAGCTTCATCACGAAAAAAACCACGGCATACGGTCATCAATAGAGCCGAATAACTCTCTACGAGGGCTTTTTGATGTTTTCGTTTCCCTCGCTGACATCCTTTTATGAGTTCGCGTTCAGTCAATTTAATGTATTAAAATGTTTAAATGGTGGTTATTAGTCCGTTGCTGTTAGTGCTCAGTTATACATTGGTTAAGGACTAGTTCTCCATTACTATCGTTTTAGTTGGAAAATACCTTCTACTTCCTTGTATCCTGCTACAGGAGGATTTATAGTTTGCATCCAAAGGGTTGCTTTAAAAGCTCCTCTGATCCATTGATCTTCATTTTCACCATATTCAAATATTTCGAATGTTGTAAAACCACAACCATCGGTTGAGTTGGGGCAATAAAAGGAATAACCGTTTTCTCCAAGTGTTGGAGCATTCCAAACCAAGTTGATCATTTCATCGGTGTACGGACCGGCTTCCTGCCCTTGAAACCTTAGGCTGAATTGATTTCCCTGGCCATCTTCAAAGTTGACCTGCGTATTGCTAGAGCCATTCAGGGAAGCAGTTGGTGTGGGGTAAATAGCTATATTGCCTTCTACTTTCATCCATATATACTCTTCGGGCAAATTTTCACAAATCAACAACGGGCCAGTATTAATCGAAGAAGCCGCTGTTAAGTTTAAAGGATAAGTACTTACCTGGGTTCCCTGATCCAGAACTGTAAGGGATAGCGAGGTTTCTCCACAAGAGGGGAGCTGCAAATTGAATTCACCACTGCTGGAAACAACCGGTAAAAAGACGGATTCTTTCCCCGACAAAGTGAGGAGAAAGCCCTCTTCGAGAGCCTCTCCATTGCAATTCATTAATTGCCCCTTGATTTCAATTGTTTCGGCAGCTTGCTCTTTCAGTTCTATGGTTCCGAGAGAATAATCTTCATTTCCGCTTACAAAACTGCCATTGTAAATGCTTTCATAGCTGCATACTCCTATTGTTAAAGTTATTGCTTCCATCTCTGGTGTTGGTAGTCGGAAATATCCCTCAGCATTGCTAAAGGTTTGACTGAGCATCTGCCCGCCAGAATTCGTAATTTTTACAGGAACCCCGGAGTAGGGAATACCATTCAGAAGCGTTATGCCTTCTGTGTATATGGTTTCACCTGAGCGGGCAATGCAATAATGACCACTTTCTGTTATATCAGCAGCATATACATTTCCGTTTAGTTGAGCTGTGCCGCTTTCAACCCAATAGTTTCCCGAAGGAGCAAGTGTCCATAAGATAGCTTCTTCGGGAAGTTCGGAAATATTACTTAAGGCAGGAACATGCAAAGTTGTTTTAGCTTCGGAATTTAGAGACAAGTTCTCTCCACTCGGAGTACTGAGGTGAAACACTCCAGCTCCGATGACTTTTAAAAATACTGTTTCCGCCAGGTTATTGATACCTATGAAATCACCGCCATATGTTTCTGCTACGTTTTCATTGTAAGGGTTGATTGATGCACTTCTGCACTCAACCGGCCCGGAGTAGGCTTGTCCGTTGGCTTTGTTTACACTTTGAGCACTGAGATGAAGTTCTGCATTATTATCGAGTTGCAAAAATCTTTCCGTGCCTCCTTGTGCGGATGAAGAAAAGTAGGAATCTCCCAGGTTAAATTGAACAAAGTGCGTTTGATTTAAAGCCGGATATAGCTTTGTAAAAAAAGGCAAATAATCTGGATGTTCAACTTTGATGCCCGTTCCATTATAATCAAAAGCTTGTGTATTGAACCAGAACAGGCCATCATTGTCCGTGGTGTAAGTTGAATTACCTGAGCGGATAAAAGCATTGGAGAGCGGCTTACCTTCCGGATCGTTTACAATGCCCGTAATTGCGGCATCCACCAGTATCTCGGGCTGTATGCTTTCTTCTTCTATAAGGGTGATTTCCTGAAAGCCGTCATCCTGGCATCCCCATAGGAAAAGCAGGCAAAATATGAAGTTCTTCACTCCATATAAGCATTTATAATGAGTATTCATTTCTAATCTTTTGATCTTTTAACTGGAAAAGTTATACTTTCTCTTCCCTTTTTACATAACTAATCCATAATTTGAGGAAAGCGCTGCAGGAAGGTTGATTTTTTTTAAATTTTTATTTTTTGGCTGTTGCGGAGTACTTAATAGCTTACCATTAAGCTTTCTACAAGCCTTTTACCATCCACTTCCACAGAATAATAATACACCCCTGCGGGCACCTTTTTTCCGCCCTTGTACTTCCCGTCCCACAACTCATCATCTGTCTGGTAATTCTCTTTTTCGTATAATACCTCGCCCCAACGGGTGAATACAATGACCATATTCTCGGGAAACTTCTCCAGGCCATCAATATACAGCTGGTCATTTAAACCATCCCCGTTTGGGGTGATCGCATTGTATAGGTCCATGTTTTCAAAAGGGTTTTCAACTATTAGTACCTCTATAGTATCGGTGTCGGTGCATCCGTTCTCATCTTGTCCAATAAGAACAAAAAGAGTAGTTTCTTCTGGTTGAACAATGGGGTTGGCTAGTGGTGCAACCTCTAGTGTTGGGAAGGCTTGCCAAGTGTAATCAGTTCCTCCTTCTGCCCGAAGTGGGACTTCTTCTCCTTTTACCACACAAGTGTCGTTATAGGCTACGATCTGTAATTCATAAGTCGTAATGACAATAGACGCTGTATCCGTACCGCATTCATTTCGGGCAATCAATTGGTATTGAGTATTGTACTGAGGGGTGACTAAAGCTTCATCATTAAAGGAGGGGCTCAGCGTTCCGGACGTATCAATCCAGGAAAAGCTCCCTTCTCCATCGGCGAATAATAAAGAGGAATCCTCAGGGCATAGGATGCTAAACTCGGCGGCAAGCCGGGCGGAAGGAGAGGGAAGTAGAATAATAGAAACCGTATCCGCAGTGCTACAACCGAAATCGTCTGTAACTGTCAAGCTATAATCACCAGCCTGATTGACTAAAAAGGTATCGGCTATGCTCCCGTCCGACCACTCGTAATTCCCGATAATATCACCAGCATTTAAAACTGTTGAGTCTTCCTCACAAATGCTTTGATCTGCACCTAGATCGAGTTCTCCTAATATAGTCAATGCAACTTCCAAAGTGTCCGAATCGGTACAACCCGATCCGTCGGTTACTGTTATACTGTACAAACCAATAGAGTCGATAAAAATAGCGGGATCAGAAGAACCGTCATTCCATTCAAAAATCTGGCAAGTTGGGCAATCGGCTATCAGGTCAAAAGACGGCATATTGCATAAAGTCGTATCGGGGCCAAGGTTGAAGAAGGGTAGGGGCGTAAATGCAGCTACTTCAGCATTCAGGTCGATAAAGGTATTGATCCCATTTTGCACCTGAAGTACCTGAATGCTTAGTGGGTTGTCATTTATGGCTAAGCTTAAAGTGTTTTGCGGGCAAGTCAACAAAAGGAAATCTATTTGAAGAATGCTACTACCATCTGTAAGGCTAAGGCCGCTTCCACTAATGTCAAACCATGAAAAAACCAATACTCCTGAAGAGGCTTGGTTAGGATTTATAGCTAATCCATTGGTAAGCGACTGTGTTGAGTAAGAGAGGAATTCCAATTCTGTATTGGACCAATTCAGCGAGAACTGTATACTGCCGATATCATCGAAATCACTTACCCTTAGGTCAACACTTATGGTATCTCCCGGAAGAGCAGCTATGTCCTCGTAAAAGATATTTAATTCTTGGGAGGAAGCAATAGAAGGAAGAGAAAGAACGAATAAAAACAGGCTGTTTAAGATCCAATTTTTAATCATCGGTATGGGATGTTTTGGGAAATAAAAGTATTTAAATAACGAGGCTGTCCCATAAATAGGTTCGTTGCGCTTGGCAGGAAATTTTCTTTTTTGAGAGGCGTTCTTTTTTAAAAATTTTTACTAAAAATTTTTAAAAAAGAACGCCTCTCAATAGAAAATACTCCTCCTGAGCCAAATGGACCTACTTATGAGACAGCCTCGTTCTTTAAATACTTTTATTCCTTACAAAAAATAAGTTTAGAAAACGAAACTAGTTTACAATCATTTTTCTGGTCGCTACAAAATCTCCGGCTCGTAAGGAATAAAAATATACACCAGCTGGCAGATTTAAATCTTTCAATTCAATGCGGTGCGTTCCTTTCCCAAAAGCCGCATTTTGAGAAAAAGCAACTTCACCCAGATTATTAACGATTAAGAAGTTGACTTCTTGTGCATCCGCTAATCCAAATTCAATGAAGGACTGCTCTGTGAACGGATTAGGCTGGTTTTGCTCCAAATAATAACCTTCATTAGAAAGTTCAATCTGATTAGTAGTTGCGGCAGCCTGTTCAAAGTTAATGGAAAGCAACTCGTAATTGCCGGTCATCACCTCAGAGCGAAGCTGGCTGTTATTTAGGTTAAGTAGAGCTTCATTTTCGATGTCTTGTCTGGCTTTGAAACGCATGGCAAATACAGCTTGGCCTGAGTTTGCGGAAACACCTTCCCCACTCGTGCTGAACCAACTGGCAATAATAGTGCCTTCCTCTACTAGGTTTGGATTGTGCATCAGGCCACTGACTGGTGAGCCGTTAAGTGCAATTATTTCTTCAAATTCAAGAAGGTCCGTATCAAATTCAGCAGCAAATTGAAAGCTTCCGATATTCTGAAAATCCTGGCTGTAAAAATATACATCGATCATTTCGCCTTCAGTGGCTTTTTGATGAGCCAAATCAAATGTCAAACTGCTTCCGCTTCTTTGTTCCGGATCATCTTGGAAGTTCTGAGGATCTGCCAAGCCTAAGATATCTCCAATTTTCACACCTATTAAATTCACTTCAGTATCTTCCACGACGGTCAATGTGGTGTCCAGTGGATAAGGGAAGAGATTTGGGTTTTGATACCAATCCGTCGGTGCCCATGAGTCAGGAAGTACTACCCAGGAAGGACAACCAGGAAAAGTATCTACAAGACCTATGATTACGGTTTGGATCGCGAATAAATCAAAGGTCGTGAAGTTATTGTCGCAGTTGGCATTTCCGGCAACCACCTGGTTGGGGTCAAAAATTTCCGGAACATTTTCACCAATTACATATTGCTGGCCTATAAATAATCCTGCGGTAGAAAGGCCATTCAATATATTTGTGTCTTTTTCTGCATAAATACGCACGCTGCTTCCTGCCAGGATCTGTGGGCTGCTATAGGTGCCATCTGCAGGAGTAATATCCATTAAAGTGGTGTTGCCATCTACTTCTATAAATACTTTTACATCTTTTACCGGTTCATCAAGAAATGTTCTTACCAGTCCAAAGATGCTCGCGCTGTCTCTGATGGCGGCGAAACCATCGTTAAAGGCTGTAGAAGATTGATCAAATAAACCAGGGACAGAAGTACAACCTACTTCTATTGAAAGTTGGTTGCCGGTAATAAATGCATCGGAAGTGTCTCCGGGCTCACCTGAAAGTTGAACCAATACTTCAAACAGAACGGTACTGTCTGGCACACTTGTTCCAAATAAAGATTGGGAGAAGTATGAAAAACGACCATTGGCTTCGTTGAAGAAAACCTGAAGGCCGTCAGGGTCATTGGTTCCTACGATTTCGAACTCATTCGGGAACTCCATTTCAAAAGTACCTTGCAGAAACTGTAAAGAATCACAGTTTTCAATGATAACGGGCAGAGCAACCGTGTCTCCTGCATTGCCGGTTGCTTCACCTACCGAAATGATAATGCTGTCAGTAGCTTCGAGGCAGAAGGAGTCTACTGTGGCCACAATGCTGTCTGTACAACCGTCGATGTCTGTCACACTTATTGTGTATTCTCCGGCGCTTAGCCCTGTGAAGATGCCATCGTTATTTGGAGATTGATCAAGTACAAAAGTGAAAGGAGCCGTTCCGGTATCAGCAGATACGATGACTACGCCTGTTTGTTCATCACAAGTGTCTAAGGCAATATTAACGAAAGAAAGGTCAAGGCCCTGACAGGAGTCTACTAATGCATCACAATCTGGGGTAACACAAGCTCCCCCGGCTAAAAATGCAAAGAAAACATCATAGATTCCGGTTCCGGAATAATCAGCATTATCCTCCAGTACTAAGAGCGTATAAATGCCCGGATCAATAATCAGGGATATGTTTGCTGTCGTAGAGCCCGAATCCAGTGCAATAGGTATGGTAGATGTTCCTGAGTACAGCTCAATTTGAGGAGAGAACCCACTTCCGGTGCCTTGGTCTTCTGAGCAAATAATAGAGAAGCTCCCGCCTTGGCTGATTTCAAAAGTATAAGCATTCAAGGCAGTTGGTACGGCTAGTGTATCCCCATTAAACCCTTGCGGGCAAACATCAATGAATTGGCTATTAGACGGGCAATTGGTATTTTGCAAGGTCATAAAATAGCTTCCTGCATCATTGAAACCATCATCAAAAACATTAATGAAGTAAGTGCCGCTTGTATCAATTAAGTATGTTATTCTGGCCTCAGAGCCAAAATCACCAGTGGAAGAGGCAATAATCTGATTGTTGGAAAGTAAGTTAATGGAAGATTCTACTGAAAAAGAAAAGGAATCCCGAGCGCGAATAATCACAACGTCTCCCGCTTCAGCAATAAAAGAGAAAGAATGGACCTCAGTCGGGGATTGTAGTGTTGAATCAATGTTCGTTCCGTAGCTAATAGGTAATTGAGCCATGGTCAAGTTGCAAAAGCAGAGCATTGCAACTAAAAAAGATAATGCGTAAAGTCCTCGTAATCTCATAGGATTTTGGTTTTATTTAGATGATTTTAGAAAAAACTTTTCAAATCTTAAATATAAGGAAATCGATGTCTTCTACTTAATACAAATTTTCTCCTTTTTTGGAAAAAATACTCATCCCTTATCCAAATAATCAAATGCGTTCTTTACAGGCACCGGGCCGTTAGTAATTACTGGCAATTACTAACGGCCCGGTGCCTGTAAAGAACGCATTTGATTATTTACCTAAAACTTTTGCTGACGTTTGACCTCCTATCGCGCTTCGTGTTGAATTATAATGTCGAACATGCTCTTGAACGCTTTCATCAACCTCCTTTTTACTTGTTGCAGGTTCTTCTTCCGTGAGGCCTTTTTCTTTGAAGAAGCCTGTTCCCCGGATGTTGAATAATAAGTTTAGAAGATTAAACCAAAATGGAGCACCAAGGGTAATTGATAAACCGGTGATTGCCCAGCCTATGACTTTCAAAACCCAAGCCCAAAAGTCCATTTTGCTGGAATCAAAATCATTCCAGCCAATGCCCAGCGGATTGTATTGCTTGGAGATTTCTTCCGTTAGTAAGGTCTCGATATCTTTTTGGAGGGCTTCAATCGATTTTGCTTGCTCAGCGCTTTGGGTTACATCCTGATTATTGTTAATATACTCTTGAGCTGCGGCTACAACTTCTAACCGGGAAGCGGGATCTTTAGAAAGCTTCGAATAGACGGCTATTGTATCTGCATTGAAAATAACAGCGAGTATTAGGCCCACGGCTATTAATATTCGGCTTACATTTCTTTTATACCAACCGGAGCTTCGTTCCATCACTTCATCATACCAATTCTCGATTTTGCCGGGAAGTTTTTTGAGATTAAAATCGGCATCTTCCAACAGTTGGTACATCAAATCTTTTAACTTCCCATTGGGTATATGTTGAATGTTTTTTTCAAGGCTTTCAATTCCTCCAAGAACATTCAAGTAAATAGATCTGAAGGTTTCTGCATTCAAGTAAGAAGGGGGGGTGTTTTTACCAAAAAACTTACCGGCAAGCTGTTGGTAAAGAGCATTATCCTTAAAAGCATTAAAAATACTTTCATCTCCCCCCGGAGCCAACATGTTTTTTAAGGCTTTTTCCAGATTTTTGCCTCTCAGGCCAAGGAAAGCAGAAATAAATTCCATGATGGTAGAAGCCAATAGGCTTAGTAACAACATCATAAATACGATTCCAACAGCAACACTTAACATAAGATTTGTTTTTTGTTTCGATATGATTTTTAAAGATAGGAAAAAACCTTAAACTTACTTACTATTACAATAAATAGTTCTTTGACATAAATTGTGGAAAATGGAACTTCAAAATGATAACCCTTTCA
>CAZHZT010000031.1:0-51539 GCA_964537285.1 uncultured Saprospiraceae bacterium
GAATTGAATACAGCCTTGATTTTTTGCTACTTTTTTATCAAGAAAAAAGTAGATAGATCTTTGATTAACAAACTTTTGTAAATATTTTGCAAAATATGAGTCATCCCGAGAACTCGGGATGACTCATATTTACAACCTATTCCCCTCCTCCTTTCTTCTTTTTAAAAGGATTCCACTCTTTTAGTTTTTCTTCGGCCTTTTTCTTGGCCTCTTCTGCAGCTTTGCGCGCTTCCTCTTCCGCTTTACGCTGAGCCTCTTCGAGTTTGCGTTTAGCTTCTTCTTCGGCCTTTTTCTTTTCCGCTTCCGCTTTCAGGCGTGCTTCTTCCGCTTTTTTCTCGGCTTCTTCCTGAGCTTTTTGTTTGGCCGCGTCAAGTTCTTTTTGAGCTTCTTCCTTGGCCTTATCAATTTCTTCGGTCACTTTCTGGGTTGCTTCTTCTTTAGCATCATCGATTGCTTCCTTAACACTTCCCGCAACTTCGTCTTTGACGCTGGATTCTCCATCAGTGCCTACTAATTTAACCTTAACTTTTGGATCGTTCAAAGTGCCGGTTAAGCCAATATTAAAGTTAAAAAACTCGGCTTTATTGATATTCAGGCCGAGCTTAGAAGCCTCTTTGGTAAGTGCGTCCAGGCCTTCGCCTACTACTTCACCTCCGGGGATATCTTCGACATATTTTCTAGGCACTTTTGCCTTAATCACATAATCCATTCCTCCTGTGATTAAATGAGAACCTCCAATTTTTAAATCAATATCATCTACCTTTTCATCAAACTCTTCTACAGTGACTCTGCCATCTTCAATATGGAACCAGTTGCGGGAGTCTTTAATTGAAAAGTTATTAAATTTTTGCCCGACATTGAGTTGATTTCCTAGCTCTCCAAGCGGCTTGAAGTCCTTGATTATGGCATCAATGGTTTCAATGAAACCATCTGCGTTAAAAGTAGTGAAGTCGGGCATCAGATCTTTTCCCAGAAGACCGTTCATACTTAGATCCATAGAAAACTTCCCATTGATATATTGGCCGATGGGCGCTACTGCCTGGAAAGTATTTAATGTATTATAAGTTTCCGGGAAACTCAAGCTCTGCACTTTGGTCATCATATCAAAGGCAGGTTTCTCCGGATTTTTTGCATCATAACTTCCGGCAAAGGCAAGTTGCCCTCCCAGGGCCTCAGCGGTAACATCCTCCAGTCCTGCTTTTTGATCTTTTACCACAACTGCACCTTTTACGTTGCGTAGTTGCATGCTTCCGTAAGTTACGTTAGCCATATCGGCGGTCAAATTAAAATCAATATTAGCCGGAATTTCAATAGGTTCGTAGCTTTCGGTTGCTGCGGGTTCGCTTTCAGAGGTCGTTTGCGCTGTTGTTTCTTCCGTCATAAATTGATTTAAATCAAAATTTTGGGATTTGAGGAAGAAATCGCCTTTCAACGTTTCCTGTTCAAAAGCATACCCAAAGAGGTTTTCGGCTTTTCCATTGGCTTGCAAGTCGCTATTCCCGATATCTATAGAAAAATTATCTAATAAAAACTCATTTGAAGTGATAGAACCTTTAGCTACAATGTTTTGCAAATCGTAATCTCCGTAGATGAGCTTTTTGATTTCGGCATCCATAGCAAAACGAAACTGGTCGAACACTTCAGCACCTTCAGTAGACTCTTCTGTTTCACTTGTCGTAACCACTTCTTCAGATTCTGAGTAATCGGGCATCCATTCATCGGCATTGAACACGTTTGAGCGAACCTTCAAAGTGCCCTCCATAGTCTTATCAGGTCTTATGTAGGCCAGAAAGTTCTGAACATTTCCAGTTGCAGAAACATCACTGCTGCCCAGCTTAGCTTCAAAGTCAAGCAGTTCAATCGTTTGGGGAGAGAAGTTTACAGTGCTTTTTTCAATAGCAATAGCCGGATAATCCGGGCCTTTATATATTATATCCCGGGCCGATACGGTACCTTCCATTTGAATTTTTTCATAAGCCTCTGACTCGAAATATGAATACTTTGCAAGTACATAAGCTTTTGATTCTATTACACCTGTTAACTGATCTACGCCCTCAACCGGAAAAGCTTTTATGAGATTTCCCAAATCCAGTTTACCCTCGGTATCCAGGTGGAAGTTCGGATCAGACATAGGTCTTCTTAAAAAAAACTTGATTTTAAACGGATCTTCATCCAACTTGAAGTTCAGTGTAGCAACGTCTACAACCAGGTTATCGTAATTATCCATGGTAAAATCCGGGCTATTCACAGTAGCCTTAGTATTGATTTCATTCACACCAAGAGGAAGGCCCGGGTACTTGAAACTGCCGTTCTGTACATCAAGAAAAACATTGAAAGCAGGTAGCGCTCCGGTTTCTCCATTGTATTTCCCTTTAACAGCAGCATTCATCGAAAAAGCACCGGAGGCCTTAACTCCTTTATAATCCTTGATATAAGCATAAGGAATCAATGATAACACACTTTTAAAATCATTTCCGGGGGCATTGACAAATATATCCATCTCAATATCCTCTTCATTCAACTGAACAAAGCCTTCGGCCAGGAGACGTAAAGCATTAACTTTTAAATCATTATCCTTAATAGTGAACTTCATATTGTCGGTATTCACATTCAATATCGCATCAAGGTCAATTTTTGCTTTATTTAAATAGGCAATGCCTCCATAATCAACGGTTATAGCTTCGATTGCTGTTTCAGTATTCAAATCGTAAACAGACTCATTAAAATCGCCTTTGCCGGTATGATCCAGGCCTTTTATTTCTGTATAGATCCCGCTGGTTTTATCATGATAGACAAAATGAGCATTTTGGATAGCGTATTTATTTAAGTTGACTTCATATTCGTAGGCCACTTCGGTCGTTTCCTCTGTTTCTACAGCCGTAGAATCTACTTTTACAATGTCGTAATTCGCCGATCCGTCTTTATTTACCAAAATATTGATATCAGCCTGATCAAGCAATACGGATTTAACCGAAATAGCTTGCTCGTTATTTCTGAGTGAATTAATCACCGACATGATATCGAGCCGAAGAGCAATTTCCTTAGCTTTAGCCAGGGGAATTCCTTCGAAAGTTCCCATACCAATAACTTCTAAATCTTCGAGACCAAAGGAGACATCAGGAAAGTTTCTCAATAAAGATAGGTTGACATCTTTAAAATCAACCTTAGCATTTAAACTATTATTCACTTCTTCTTTTACCTTTGCAAGAAGTTCGTCTTTAAAGAAATAAGGAATGGCAACGGCTGCTCCAATTAGGAGTATAAGAAGTATCAAAATGATCAAAAGTAATCGTCGAAAGATCCTGAAAGCTTTTTTCATTATTTGATGGCTTTTGTTTTAATTTACTAACTTATAAAATAATGCACTCAATCGAGTTTACTTACACGCTTATCAATTCCACGGAAACCCTAAAAAAGTTCAAAGATCAACACAAAGATGTAGATTGGATTGCTATCGATACAGAATTCATCAGCGAAAAACGCTACGAACCACTGCTTTGCCTGATCCAAATTGCTTCGGTTCATGGATTGTATCTCATAGATACCATAGAATTCGAGGAAATACATCCATTTTTTGAACTCATTGAAAACCCCAAAATACTTAAAATTACGCATTCAGGGGAAAATGATTACCGCTTGTTTTTTCAAAAATTTGACATTACACCAAAAAATATTTTTGATACTCAAATCGCTGCCGGTTTAGTTAGTACAGACTATCCGATCTCTTTCCAGCGATTGCTGGAAAGAGAATTAAAAGTTCAAATTCCTAAAGGACAAACGGTGACCAACTGGGACGCGCGGCCCCTAAGCAAGAAACAAATCCAGTACGCTCTGGCAGATGTTCACTACCTGCCTGCGCTGTGGGACAAATTAAGCGCTCAAATTGCTCAATTCCAAAGAGAAGATTGGGCCCAAGAAGAATTCAGCATATGGGAATCAAGAGCATTCTTTGCTACCGACTCCTATTCACGCGCCATCAATAATCCAGTAATTCGAAGCCTGAGCTTTCGCAGAAAAGTATTTTTTATTCGCCTATACAAATGGCGACAGGAAGAAGCTGAGAAACAAAACCTTCCGCGCGAAACAATTCTTCCGGAAAAAACCCTGGTATTACTGGCTCAATTTGTAAATAAGCAACGCCGGTCGATAACTAACCACCGCCGCATTTCCAGTCGTTTCATACAAAATTATTGGGACACTCTAAAAACGCTCTTCGAACAGGAAGCCAGCCCCGAAGAGAAAGAAATGATCGATAATATTCCCCGCGACCCAATTATAAGTGAACGTTACCACCTTACCCTGGAATTGGTATATTGGTTGATCAAATACCGCTGCCAGGAGTTGCACCTGGCTCCTCCCCTACTTCTTAGAGGCAATGCGCTCAGGAAATTAAAGCGCTCCCCGGACTTCCTGGAAGATACATTCAATAAAGGCTGGCGTAAAGACCTTGTAGGGCCAACATTGATCAGCTGGTTAAAGGATCCTGAGAAACTACAGGTAAACTGGAACGATAACAAACTAGAAATAGGAAGAAACATGAGTCATCCCGAAAATCCGGGATGACTTATGTCTACCCTTTATCTTTTCGTTAATAATCGAAGAAAACGATGAGAACAAGTACCAAACCTACCAAAAAGGCAATGCCACCGATCCAATTGATGCCAATGATTGCTGCTGCTGCACCCGCAATCATAAAGATCACGCCTAGCTTAAAGCGATCATCCCGGGTAAAATCGCCGCCGGTACCCTCTCCGTATTTCTTCTCCCATTTTTTCTGAAGTTTGTCGGCCAGTTTTTCTTTGCGCTTTTCAAGCCGCTCGCGCTTCTTTAAAGATTTTTTGCTTTGAACGACTGTAGCTTCTGTAGCCGCTACAGCTCCATAGGCTGGAGTAGAAAAAAAGCCAACAGCAAGAATTAGAATACCAAATAGATGAATTATTTTCATTACAATTGTATTTATTACAGTAAACGAGAAACCCTAAAGTATTTGTTTTGAAGGGTAAAATAACAGAAATTCTCGTTTTGGAAATCCAAAACCAAATTTTTACGCCGCTTCGCGGCGAAATTTTCTTTTGAGGGAGGCCGAATGGGCTATTTTGCTTCGCAAAATAGCCCATTCGGCCTCCCTCTCAAAGGAATTTCGCGCCGTAGGCGCGTTTATTTTTCAAAGCGAGAATCGCTGGTAAAATAATCCATTGAATGCAAAAACTGGAATACATTTTTGGGATTAACTTCGATGATACGATCGGGAGGTTTTTTCATAAAAGTACTTTTGGCCGTTTGTATGTCGGCCCTAAAGCTTTAGTGATAAGGCTTGAAAGATATTTAGGCTTATCCTTTCCCGATAAAAATGTTCAGCATTTGAGAGTTGAACAATACAGGCAGGTTCTAAACCTTTTCTTAAAAAATACTTCCAATGAAGCTTTTTTTAAACGCTCCTTTGAAGCAAATCCCTTAGGAACTGCTTCCTACCTCCTCCAGATGAGGGATGAGCTCGTGGGAAGTGGCTGGAATTTTGAATTTAGCAATAAAACACCTCAACGGATTCAAACCATTGCCCGGGTAGAATCTTATCTCCAGAATCCTTCACAAGGAAAATACATCAAATGGGGTATTAACGACAGAATTAATGACATCATTCAAACCATTCCTCTGAAAAGAAAAGGCCTGGATAGCTTGGGTATCATCTACCTAAATGAGCCTTTAGAATGGCTTCCAATACCTTATCAAAGATTGTTTTCTGCCTTAACAGCTTCGGACATATCCATTTCTCCCTTTTCAACAGCTCCTCCTTCAACCGTTCAGGCGGAAAGTGATCTGGAAAAGTTTAAAGCCCTTGTTAGCGGTAATGCCCAAACCGCCGAATTCAATGGCGATGGAAGTTTAATAAATTTCCACTTCAAACACCAATCCACGGCAGCTACGTTTTTGGCCAGACTCCTTAAGCTCAACCCTGATTTCCGGCCACTTTGCCTAATTAGTAATAAAAGTCGGTTACTTGATGATGCTCTGGTTAAAGAAGGACTTCCAAGCATGGGTATTGCCTCTGGCTCAAGCGCTCGCCCTAGTTTACAACTGCTTAAACTGGCTCAGGCGTTCATTTGGCATCCCATTGATCCGCTAAAGGTACTTGAATTTGCCACCTTACCAATCCAACCACTAGACGAAAAACTAGCTCGACAAATTGCCTTGGTTTTAGCCAAAAAGCCCGGACTCAACAGTAGCGAATGGAACTATGCCATAAGAAAGTACTTTCAGGAGCTAGAAACATCCACCGCCCCGGGAGCCAAAAAGGAATTGATAAAAATGCGGAAGGAATACCAATTCTGGTTTAAAAGAGAAAGGTATTCTCCTCTGGAAGGCGTCCATAAATCAAAGGTAATTGAAATTTACCAGCACCTCTGTGACTGGGCTTTTCAGGCATCATCTGAAGATGATCTCCAAAATAGTACGCTCAAAGCACTGAGTGAACAAAGTCGTCAAATCGTAGAAATATTAGAGACTCTTCCCGATAACGAAGCCCAACTCAGTCCTTTACAGTTAGAACATATCGTGCGCGCCATTTTCGAACCTGCCTCAGTAGCCATTAATCCTCAGGAAAAAGGAAGGCTGCCCTTTTTTCACCATCCCGGAAATTGTGCAGATACTCCACAAGAACTACTTTGGTGGGCTTTTACAAGGCGAGAAACCGAGAATTTCTTTTCTAAATGGTATGCTTCCGAAATTAAATACCTCGAAGAAAATGAGGTATTCCTGCAGCAAGCTGATATAAAAAATAAGCTTCAAAATGCTCACAACCAACTAGCAGTGCTAAAAACTCAAAAGCGACTGTTATTGGTTATCCCTGAAAAAATAGACGGGAAGGAGGTCTTTCCTAATGCACTCTATGATATTTTAGAAGCTTCAGCACAAAATCTCAATAAAGTTTCTTTCCATCCTGAAAACCAGGCAGACATTGAACGCCTGAAGGCTTGGTTTAAAATCCCTCAACTTGAACCGGTTCCGAATCAAACCCTTATGAATACCGGTCATTTTCTTGCAATAGATAGTGCTCCCGCCATTGAACGCCTGAATTCCGTGAGTCCTACAGATCTGAATAAGCTTTTTTACTACCCCCATCAATGGTTTTTTTCAAAAATCACCCGTTTCCGAAAAAGTTCTCTTGCAGGAATAACCCCTGACACTACACTCATCGGAAATTTGGCACATAAGTTTTTTGAAAAACTATTGCCGGAACCTTTCCGGGAATGGAACAAAGCTTCCCTGGAAGAATGGATTGAAGCAAAAGCCGATGAAATATTTATTACTGAAGGGGCAAGCTTATTGATGTATGGCAGAGAACCCGAAAAAATCCATTTTATTAACAACCTTAAATTTTCTGCCTGGAACCTTTGCCAAATGATTATAACCAATGGCTGGGAAGTAAAGGAAACCGAAATGAGGCTCGAAGGCGAATTTGCGAACCTAACCTTAACTGGAAAAACCGACTTAGTGCTTCAAAGAGAAAAAGAAATTGCCATCATTGACCTCAAATACAGAGGAGGCAACAGATATTCGCAACTTATTAAAAACAACGAAGATCTGCAACTGATTCTTTACGCACACCTCTTGAAAAACGAGGATATTATCCCGCACACGGCTTACTACATTATCAAAGATGCCAAAATGATTGCCCGCAACACAAGTGCTTTTGCCGACTGTATCGCCATTCACCCTGATCAGGATAATCAAGAGATCATTGATCAAATCATGAAAGACATGAAGGCTACTTTGAAGTGGCGCATCCATCAGCTAAAAAGCGGGCAATTGGAATTAAGAAGTGTACTGACAGCTCAAACACTTGATGACATCTACGGCGAAGCGCTCCTCCAAGTACTGGAAATGAAAAACGAAGATGCTCCTTTTGACGATTTTAAGCTGCTTATAAAATAAATTCTATGCATAGAAAATGAGCCATCGCGAATTTCAAGGAACTTCACATTGTCACAATATTTAACAATAGATTCTGTAAATCAATATATTAGGACCGGCCTTATTCAATTTAGCTTTTTGAAAGGCTGGCAGCCGTTAAAAAATGAATACTGTTTGAGCCGACGTAAGGAGGCGAGTTTATTCATTTTAGGCTGCCAGCCTTTCAAAAAGCGTTAAAAATTGAATACAGCCTTGATTTTTTGCTACTTTTTTATCAAGAAAAAAGTAGATACCTCATTGATTAACAAATATTTAAAAAGCTATCTAGCAAAGAGGAGTCATCCCGAAAATTCGGGATAACTCCTCTTTCTAATATCAATCATCTCCACCAAGTTCTTTTTCAACAACATACCTGTTCCGATCCGGTGAATTCCGGGAAACCAATTCTGCGAGAAAGCCCGCTGTGAATAGTTGTACTCCGATAATAAGGAGTAAAATGCCAAAAAAGAACAGAGGCCTGTCCGATAAGCCTCCTTTATAAGATTCGGAGAAAAACTTGTGAATGGACAAGCCGAACAAGGTAATGAATCCGAGTACAAAGGAGATGGTGCCAAGGGAACCGAAAAAATGCATTGGCTTTTTCCGGAATTTTCCGACAAAAGTGATGGAAAGCAGGTCAAGGAAACCATTGACAAAGCGTTCGAGGCCGAACTTGGTCACCCCGTATTGTCTGGGACGATGTTGCACCACTTTTTCCCCAATTTTTTTATACCCGGCCCACTTGGCAATAACAGGGATATAACGATGCATTTCTCCATAGACTTCAATATTTTTCACCACCTTGCCATTGTAGGATTTTAGCCCGCAATTGAAGTCATGCAACTTAATACCGCTTAATGCACGGGTAGCCCGGTTGAATAGTTTAGTCGGTATGGTCTTAGTCAGAGGATCATAGCGCTTTTTCTTCCATCCCGAAATCAGGTCGTACCCATCGTCTTTGATCAGGCTGTACAATTCCGGTATCTCATCCGGGCTATCCTGAAGATCGGCGTCCATGGTGATGACCACATCACCTTTTGTAGCCTGAAAGCCTACATGTAGCGCTGCGGATTTTCCGTAGTTTCGCCTAAACTTTATCCCCCTGACATTGGGATTTTTTTCTGCCAACTCCTCAATGATTGTCCAGGAGTTATCCGTACTCCCATCGTCCACCATGATGATCTCGTACTTAAATTTGTTTTCATCCATTACGCGCCGGATCCATGCTTCTAATTCCGGCAGAGATTCCTCTTCGTTTAACAATGGAATAACAACTGAAATATCCATTTTAGGTTAACTTTTTGTAATTAGAATAAGTCTAGTGTATTTGCCTTCTTCTGACAATCAGCCCCGTAACTATTGATATCATAGCCCCTCCGATAAGACTGAACGCGAAGGATTTAAAAACAGTAAATAAGGATCCATGCCCTGTAGACATTCTTGTATCCTGAATGATCTTTTCTAAGTCAGCCTGACTCACATTGCCTTCATAAAGCCAATCAGCTGAGCGTCGCAGCATATCAACCTGAGCTTCTTTGTAAACCTCTTCCAGGTTTGGATCTACTTGAAAAAGCAAATAGTAAAATATCCAAAAAATAGCACTCCCAATTAAATAAACAATTAAACCACTTCGTATTAAATCATCTAAAGGTGGGCGTTCACCGCCTATCGTGATCAAGTCCATCTGGCTTTTGATGACAAATAAAATGAAAAAGGTCAGAGAACTCCAATAGACACCGTAATGAAAAAATAATTTTTTATCGAATAAATAAAAAATAAAAACGTACAGTACGGCGCCAATTCCAGCGTATATTCCGTATCGAAATGGGGGTGCAAGTTTATTCATTAAAAAACAGTTCTAGTTATTGTTGCCAGTGCTCAAATGTCCCACAAATAGTACCTAAGACTTTGCCTGTAAAAAGAGTTTGATCCTTAAACGGATAATTACAAGCTTTGGATTTCAATTGGGATGAATCAAAGCGCCACTCCTTACTCGGATGAAAGATCGTAAGATCGACTTTCTGTCCTTCCGAAATACTGGGGATCGGTACCTGAACGATTTTCCGGGGCCAAACACTCAGTTTATCAATCAGCATCGATAATGGAATGACTGGTTTGACGTAGGTCATCAATGCAGGGAATAAGGTTTCCAAGCCAGCCGCTCCAAAATGAGCATAAGGAAATTCTTTCTTTTTTGATTCAATATCAAGGGGCACATGGTTACTGGTAATACATGAAATCACTCCATCCTGAACCCCTCTAATCAAAGCTTTACGGTCAATCTCTTCCCTGAGTGGCGGTAAAACCTTAAAGTTTTCATCAAAATTTTCTAAGGGAGTTTGATCAAAACAAAGATTGAGATATGAAACAGAAGAGGTAATATTCAGTCTGTTCTCTTTGATTTCCCGAAGCAAGCCCACCGATTGCTGAGTGGAAATATTGTGAACATGTAATTTGGAATGAGTATACTGATTCAACCAGATATCTCTTTGAAGCATAAGGGTTTCAGCAATCCTGGGTATGCCCTTCATTCCCAGAACAGTGCTGAGCTGCCCCTCGTGTATTAGTCCTCCTTTCGCCAGTGACCTGTCAAATGGATGATTAATTACTACACCATCTACACTTTTCACATAACGAAGAGCAGTAAGCATTAGATGATTATCCTTAATGGTTTTCAAACCGTCAGAAAAAGCCACAGCTCCAGCTTCTTTCATATCAATAAGCTCCGCAATATCAGAGCCATTAACGTCAGTGGAGACACTACCGATCGGAAAGAACTGAACAGGCAAACGAGCAGTAGCTTGTTTGAAATAACTAATTTCCGTTTTGGAATCCAAGGCAGGATTGGTATTGGGCCAGCAAGCTAAGGCTGTAAAACCTCCGTTCAGAGCCGCTTCGCAGACAGATTCGAAATCTTCCTGATGCTCATATCCCGGCTCCCCTACAAAAGTACCCAGATCCATCCAGCCAATAGAGACACAGGCTCCCTCAAAGTCAATAACGTTTTCTTCATCTTGAGGAAGCCCCAGATCTTTACCTATGCGCTCAATTATCCCGTTTTTGATAAAAATATCAACCTCTTGCTGATGAAAAGGTGAACGGGCATCAATTAGAGTCATTTTTTTTAACAGCATAGTTTTTCAATTAATTCAAGTTACGATTCATTCTCTGAAGCTGTTTAATAGACTTTTGTTCTGCAGCCGATTAAAGGGCTCAATTGCCCTTGGTCGGAGAATTCTGTTTTATAATTAGTTCTTTGACATAAATTGTGAAAAAATGGAACTTCAAAATGATAATCCTTTCAGCCACAAGAGCATTCAAGGCTTACCATTTTGAAGTTCCACACAATTTGTCAAAGAACGTTATTATCAAAAGAGGGTTCCTGTTTGTGACGGCGGAACGACTCCAAGGTGTTTATACGTTTTTTCTGTCGCTTCCCGACCGCGCGGCGTACGTTGGATGTAGCCTTCCATAATAAGAAAAGGCTCGTGCACTTCCTCAATGGTTCCGGGTTCTTCTCCTACAGCAGTGGCAATAGTCGTAAGCCCTACCGGTCCGCCTTTGAATTTATGGATAATGGTAGAAAGAATTTTATTATCCATTTCATCAAGCCCCCCTTCGTCCACATTAAGTGCTTCTAATCCATATTTGGCAATTTTGATATCGATGGTGCCATTTCCTTTGATTTGCGCAAAGTCCCGTATTCTGCGTAAAAGCGCATTGGCAATACGAGGAGTTCCCCGGCTTCTGCGGGCAATTTCTGCAGCGCCGTTTTCCTTTATTTCAACAGAAAGAATAGAAGCCGAGCGCTTAACAATCTTGGTTAAGGTAGCAATATCATAATAATCCAAATGGCAATTGATCCCGAATCTTGCGCGCATTGGGGCCGTTAGGAGCCCGAGGCGTGTCGTTGCTCCAATCAGGGTAAAAGGATTGAGTGAAATTTGAATACTTCGTGCATTTGGCCCACTATCGATCATGATATCGATCCTAAAATCTTCCATAGCAGAATACAAATACTCTTCTACCACTGTATTCAGGCGATGTATTTCATCTATGAACAAGACGTCACCTTCATCTAAATTCGTCAATAAGCCCGCCAGATCGCCGGGCTTTTCCAGTACTGGCCCGGAAGACATTTTCAGGTTGCTACCTAATTCATTGGAGATGATGTGAGAAAGGGTTGTTTTACCCAAGCCCGGAGGGCCGTGAAGAAGAACATGATCCAGCGCTTCTTCCCGCTGCTTGGCTGCAGAGATAAAAACGTTCAGGTTTTCAACAATTTTAGGCTGGCCGCTAAAGTCATTTAACAGCTTAGGTCGAAGTGCTTTCTCTACTTGCTTCTCTTCTGAATTTAAGTTGGCTTCTGTTGGGTCCAGATGAGGATTAGACATTTCAATAATTTAATTTAATCATTCACTATCCAGATTACAACAGGGTTCTTCAGCTTTGAGTTCCACGCTGTACAATCCGTTAATTTTGGTCCTTCTACATCACAAAGCTTTTCACCATAACAATTGAAAAGTAAGCTCTGACGCTTACTCATGAAATGGTAGGCATAATAATCCTCCAACTCATAACGAATAATCTGGCTCGGACGAAATTCCAATTCCATCTCTCTTATCCATTGAGCCTTGGTAGGATTTGTTACTACAGCACACTCCTTCTCTGGTTCCGGGGTAGAATCATCCATTTCCAGACAAGTGATCTGTACTACATTATTCTCCGCCAGACAAATGCTGGCATAATTCTCCAATATTTTATAGCTAATTCTAACCCGGTCGCCGTCTTTTGGAGTATAGCCCAGTTCTTTAAAATTATCCGCAAAAAGTTTTTTCCCGTTTTCCAGCACAAAAAGAAATTTGCACCCATCCAGCTTACTAAAATCTTTCACTGTAGCAGCAGTGGTACATTCCGTATTAGCAATTTGCTTGCTTCCCGAACATCCCAAAAATAGGATCAACAAAGTTAGTACTGGAGAAAAAATTAAATATTTATTCATAATAATTCCAATTGTTCATTTTCCCTGTTCCAAAATCCAAAACAGAACCCCGCCCCTCCTTAACCGTTAACCGTTAACCGTTGATTTATTTAGTTTCTGTTTTTCGTTTTTTCAGTTGTTCAAGTAAATCTCCGATTTGCTGTGCTCCCATGCGATTAACAAGAATTTCCTTATTTTTATCAAGGATCAGAATCTTGGGAGTCGTACGTACATCATACTTTTGATAATACCGCGATTGATTCTTTGGGTCATAGGTGTTGATGAAGCGCGTATCCATACCCTTTTGCTCGGTATATGGCCAGCATTCATTAGCTTTTTCCCCGGTATCGGTACAAACGGAAAAAACCTTGACGTTTTGGTCTTTGTAATTATCGTAAAAATCAATAATATGGGGCATGGACTTTTGACAAGTACTGCAGCCAGGCCTCCAAAATACAATAATCGTGTATTCTGCTTCTACATCATAGAGATTGACCGGGTTGTCATCTCTGTCATAAACAGTAATTTCCGGCGCCTTTTTCCCTATCAGGGTTGGTTTCATACGCTTCGCCTTCCGGATGACTTCGTTCAGAATATCTCCTTCAATAAAAGGAGCTTTACCCGTTTCAATATATTTTTCTACTAAGTGGACAAATATAGCATCAAATCCTAAGGTATTGGACTCAATATAAGTATTAATAAAGTGGGTGAGAAAAAACTGGAAATTTTCTTCGTTTCCAATAGCTTCATCCAGTACACGATCCAATGAAATGATCAGGGAGTCAGCGAATTGGACTGTCATTTTTTCAACGAAAAACTGAACCCTTTTAAACAAAACCGGCGCACGCAATAAACGATTTTCATCTAATGGAGTATTGTCAAAGTAATGATTCTTGCGATAGTAGTATTTTTTTAGTTTTACCTCTTCTTCCTCTCCTTCAAAATCAGGAATTGTTGGTTCCACCTCGGCTTGTACTAAAACAGAAGTAACGGTATTCGGATGATTAGCGGCAAATTTTAAATTTATGGCTTTACGATTAGCAACATATTCATTTATGACCTCTTGCACCTCTAATTTGCCTTCACTACTGATTCCCGGTTCCTTGAGCAGGTTTCTCAAAGAGTCCAAGTTTTTTTGGTATATTTCTGCATCTTCAAGATATTCATTAAACAAGTCATTTTCTGCAGAGCCTTCAATTTTGATGGAATTAGCCAGTTCTTTGTAATCTGCTTTAATCGTTAGCTTTTGATCTTTTTCATCGAGAAGAAACTGAACAAACTTTTTTTCCGGCGGAAGAACGATGAAATACATACCCGGGTCAAGAGCTTCTTCCCCACTGAACCGGAAGTTGCCCGCAGTGGTTCTCGCAACGGTGTCCATCAGATAAGGTTTATTACCGTAATATTGAGCCATATAGCAGCTTTCCTCTTTATAATGATCAATTTGAACGTTGATTTCGTAAGCAGAATTAGATTGGGCAAGTACCGGAGAAGAAAGAATAGTCCATAGAACAAAAATACCGGCGATATATTTTACCATGCTTTAAAAGTTTAATTTAAGAATTTTATTTTTTTACATTTGCCACAACGCGGGCCATTTGGCATATTTAACAGTGGATTCGGATTCGTTTGTTGCCTCAGAAAGCTTTTTTCTTTTGGGCAAGTGCGCTACAGAGTACCTACCTCAAAAGGTAATTCTTTATTCAAGGGTAACAAATAAACTTCAAATCCACAACTAAGGAACGTTTAAAAAATAACTTCGACTTTTTGACTGCTTCTTTTGGTGCTTTGCCGCGTTGCGAATACTCGCCGTAGCTTCCAGCTCCCGAAAAAATCCGGGACAAGTTATGCCTGCGTTTCGCGCCTTGCCTAGCACCAAAAGAACCTACTCAAAATTGTCGAATTTATTATTTAACCGTTCCTAAACTTATACCGGCCCTTGTCATATTGTTAATCTAAGAATTAATGTAAAAATCATGAGCGGAACAAAAGTAACCATTGCTGACGGAAAATTAAACGTCCCGAACGATCCAATTATTCCTTTTATTGAAGGAGACGGCATTGGCCCGGATATATGGGCAGCAGCTGTACGTGTTTTTGATGCTGCAGTTCAAAAAGCATACCAAGGCGAGCGTAAAGTGGTGTGGCATGAAGTATTGGCAGGCGAAAAAGCTTTCTCCAAAACCAATAAATGGCTTCCACAACAAACCCTTGATACGATTAAAGAACATTTAGTGGCAATTAAAGGCCCTCTGACAACTCCTGTTGGCGGAGGTATTCGTTCTTTAAATGTAGCTTTACGTAAGCTCCTTGACCTTTATGCATGCGTTCGTCCTATCCAATATTTTGAAGGCGTTCCTTCTCCGGTAAGAAATCCAGAGTGGGTATCGATGACCATCTTCCGCGAAAATACGGAAGATGTTTACGCAGGTATCGAATTCCTGCATGGCTCTGATGAAGTAGAAAAGTTGAAAAACTTCCTGATCAATGAGATGGGTGTAACCAATATTCGTTTCCCTGATACAGTATCCCTCGGTGTAAAACCTATTTCTATTGAAGGTACCAGCCGCCTGGTACGCTCTGCCATCAACTTTGCCATTCAGCAAAACAAACCTTCTGTCACATTGGTGCATAAAGGAAACATCATGAAGTTCACAGAAGGGCACTTCAAGAGCTGGGGCTACGAATTGGCAGAAAGAGAATTCGGTGATAAAGTATTTACCTGGGCTCAATACGACCGCATTGCTGCAAAAGAAGGCAAAGATGCTGCGAACAAAGCTCAAAAAGAAGCCCTCGACAATGGGGCCATCTTAGTCAAGGATTCCATTGCGGATGCATTCCTTCAGCAAATTCTTACTCGTCCGAAAGAATACAGCGTTATTGCTACTATGAATTTGAATGGAGATTATGTTTCCGATGCGCTTGCTGCTCAGGTAGGTGGTATAGGAATCTCTCCCGGTGCGAACATCAACTACGAAACGGGCATCGCCATTTTTGAAGCTACGCACGGCACCGCTCCGAAGTACGCGGGCCAGGATAAAGTAAACCCTAGCTCAGTTATCCTTTCCGGAGAAATGATGTTCCGTTATATGGGCTGGGATGAAGCTGCTGACCTGATCGTTAAAGGAATCACAGGAGCTATCGATAAAAAACATGTTACTTATGATTTCCATCGCTTAATGGAGGGCGCTACGCTTCTAAAATGCTCCGAATTCGGGGATGAAGTTATTTCTAATATGTAAATACGGGAAACGGGAAACGGGAAACGGGAAACGAATAAATGGATTTTGGCCCTTGGCCAAAATCCACTCTACCGTTCCCCGTTTACCGTTCCCCGTTTACCGATTCTGTTTTAGGCTGAAAAAGACGTTCCGCACCCACAAGTTTCTTTAGCATTAGGGTTGTTAAAAACAAACCCACGATTGTTAAGGCCGTCCAGCCAATCGATTTCCATGCCGAACAGATAGAGCAGATGCGCTTTTTGCATATATATCTTCATCCCCTCCAATTCAAAAATATCATCGCTTTCTTTGGCTACATCGAAACCTAGTTTGTAGGAAAAGCCCGAACAACCTCCCCCTTCAACGCCTACACGGAGACCATGCTCATCGGATAATTTTTCCTGATCAACGATTTGGCGAAGCTGTTTCAGCGCACTTTCAGTAATTGTAATTGGAATTTCTATTGCACTATCTTTTTGTATCGTATCCATCTTGATTATTTTGTAACTTGCAGCTTGTTAATTGCACTATTAAGAACTAGTTTAATTATAACCCAAGAGTTCAAAAATTTGTTTCAGGAAAACTATTTTTATTATTGAGGTAGAGAAGAAGGTGTCCCTCAATACAAAATTTAAAATCATCCATTTATGTCAGCATGGTTAAGCGCTATATTAGAAATACTTAAGTTTACGCTACCGCCATTAGTTGTTTTTACCACTGTATATTATGTTCTAAAGCAATACCTTGATAGTCAGTACAGACTCAAAGCACTCGAAGCGCGCAAAAAACAAACGGACAAAACACTCCCGTTAAAACTTCAAGCTTACGAAAGGCTTTCTTTGTTTTGTGAGCGTATTGCCCTCCCTAGCCTTATACTACGATTGAGAGAATCCAATATGACGGTAGACCAGCTTCGTTTTGCCCTCATGCTTTCTGTTCAAAAGGAATTCGAACACAACTTAAGCCAACAAATCTATGTCTCTGCTCCATTATGGCAGATCATTCGCTTCGCTAAAGATGAAACGCTTTCATATGTAAATCTGACGGCAAAAGAAATGAACGGAAGTGATGATGCCTCGGCACTCGCGGATCGTCTTCTTAGTAAAAATGAAGAAAACCAAGGCTTTGCCGTAACAAAAGCCCTTGAGGCCATTAAAAAAGAAGTAAATGTGTTATTAAGTTAAGTAATTCACGAAATTAAACTGAATAAACTATCGATGCCCTTGGCAGGAAGGTTCTGGGGTGGAGATCGACACTTTTTTGGGATTTTTTGAAGAAAAATCCCAAAAAAGTGTCGATCTCCAAGCAAAAAATGCTTCTACAGCGGGCAAAGGTTATTTATATAGTCTATTTCCGTGAACTACTTAATTCATACTTTTTGAAAAAAATATCGCTCTTTGACAAATTGTGTGGAACTTCAAAATGATACGCCTTGAATGCCCTTGTGGCTAAAAGGTTTATCATTTTGAAGTTCCATTTCTCACAATTTATGTCAAAAAACTAAAAATATTATGAAGCCCTTAAAAAAAATTTATCTCCTTTATTTCCTTTCCTTCCTGATCTTTCCAGCCTGCTCAAAGATATGGCATGAAGCCGATTATCAATCGAATAACTATTCCCTCAGTGCAGAGGTGGAGCAAAGATCTCCCGATCAGGCAGCATTAAATCAACTCATCGACCCTTACCGACAACAAATTGCCGAAGAAATGGGCAAAGAAATTGCCGTACTGCCTTCTTCTCTCGAAAAAGGATATCCTGAAGGAACGCTAGGTAACTGGGTTGCTGACCTGCTCTATCTTTCGGCAGAAGATAATACCAATTTACCGGTAGACTTTGCGTTATCTAATTCCGGTGGCCTTCGATTGAGAGATATTCCCGCAGGCCCACTCACTAAAGGAAAACTATTTGAATTGCTTCCTTTCGACAATGAACTGGTCATTGTCGATCTTCCAAGAGATACTCTAATCATTCTTTTTGATCATATTGCCGATTACGGAGGCTGGCCCCTGAGCGTTCATGTGAAGTACCGAATCGTTGATAAAAAAGCTGAATCCGTTCAAATAAAAGGAATACCTGTTCAACAAAAAGAACGCTTTCGTGTAGCAATGCCCGATTATGTTGCCAACGGAGGCAGCAACTGCTGGTTT
The DNA here is from genome assembly GCA_964537285.1 of uncultured Saprospiraceae bacterium. GTDB lineage: Bacteria > Bacteroidota > Bacteroidia > Chitinophagales > Saprospiraceae > CAZHZT01. The sequence goes on from CAZHZT010000031.1 coordinate 18,300, forward strand.
CTAAAAAAATGTAAGCAAGAACACACAGGAAAACTTATGCGCGATGCCGTGGCAGACTACCTTCAGGAAAACGGAACTGAGAAGGTTTTTAATACCATTAAAGAAAAAAGAGTACAAAGTTAGGTAAAGAGGAGCCTCTATTAATCTACGTTCTTTGACAAGTTGTGTGGAACTTCAAGCATGAGTCATCCCGAATTTTCGGAACCTTCATATTGTCACAATAGATAATAATAGGTGCTGTAAATCAATGTATTAGGACCGGCCTTACTCAATTTAGCTTTTTGGAAGGCTGGCAGCCGTTAAAAAATGAATACTGTTTGAGCCGACGTAAGGAGGCGAGTTTATTCATTTTAGGCTGTCCCGAATCAAGTTCGGGACAAAAAGCGTTAAGAATTGAATACAGCCTTGATTTTTTGCTACTTTTTTATCAAGAAAAAAGTAGAGAAAGCATTGATTAACAGTTTTATGCAAATATTTTCACAAATATGAGCCATTCCGAAAATTCGGGATAACTCATATTTGAAGTTCCACACAATCTTTGTCGAAGAGCTTTAATTTATAACCTTTAAACTATAGTTCATATGATAAACAGAAGAGCATTTCTAAAAAAAACAGGTGCAGGCAGCTTGCTTGCCGTCACCGGAGCTTTTCCATTGCAGGCATTTGGTGAGCCGGAGATTGCCAAACTCACCATTCTTCACACCAATGATGTCCATAGCAGAATAGATCCTTTCCCCATGGATGGAGGAAGGTACCAAGGGAAAGGAGGGACATTGAAACGAGCAAGACTGATAGAGAAAATCCGTAGAGAAGAAGAGGCTGTACTCCTTTTAGATGCAGGAGATATGTTCCAGGGGACTCCCTATTTTAATTATTTCAAAGGAGAAATTGAGCTTAAGCTGATGACTGAAATGGGTTATGACGCCGGAACGATAGGCAATCACGATTTTGATGCGGGAATTGAAAGCTTGAGTGAGCAACTCCAACACGCTGATTTTCCCTTATTAAACTGCAATTATGAGCTGAAAGACACTCCTTTAAATGGTAAAATAAAGCCATACAAAATCTTTGAGAAAAATGGTGTCCGAATAGGAATCTTAGGGGTTGGAATAGAGTTGGACGGCCTTGTTCCGCAGGCTTGGTATGGAGACACCCAATACCTCTCTCCAATAGAAAAGGTAAACTACTGGAGTCAAATCCTTAAGCATGATGAAAAGTGCGATTACATCATTTGCCTTTCTCACCTGGGATACCGGTATAAGGAAGAAACAATATCGGATGTAATCCTCGCTGCCGAAACGGAACATATAGACCTTATAATCGGTGGTCATACACACACTTTCCTTGATCAGCCAGAAAAAGTGAGAAATAAAAAAGGAGAAGTGGTATTAATCAACCAGGTGGGTTGGGCAGGCCTTGTATTAGGTCGGCTGGACATCTACTTTGAACGCAACAGAAAAGGGAAATGCTCTACCTGTAAAAACGAATTTGTAGACTAGCAGAAGGTAGGCCACATCTACAATAACAACGTATCTACAAAACTTAGTCAACCTCTGTTTCTATTTTTATATAAAAATAAAAATGAATTATCATGTATTGTAATATGGATAAAGTGAATTCTTATCAGAAATTAGGTTAAAAAAAGAAGATAGAAAACGAATGTGAGACGGACGAATCTTTGGGCAGGATTTTTCAGAATACTTATCCACATCTCAATTGTTGATAAAAGAATACAAGCAAATTATTTAAGTTTTATACGCTTTTCAATCAGTTAAATTCAACCAATTTATACTCTGAAATACATAATATGCCGAATTTTATTTTGACAAACTGCTCGTTATCAAAAAAATACCTATCTTCTATGCCTTCTTTTGTAAGTATACTCAACAATTCTCCGCTATAGCTACGTTCCGATACATAAACTATTGGCGTACGAAATTTTGGTGCGAACTGTTAATCCTTCTAAATTTCTTCTAAAAGTTTTCAACATTACTTCCATTTCTCAGAAAAAAGTATCAACTTTGTATTCCTTCAAGTATTGCAACTCAATGCACCATTTCTTGAGGGAGAAGGATAGGCGACTCAAGCAATAATTTTATTTATTTAAGGTACGTCTTCTCTATTTATTGAGAAAGAAAGCAGGATTTCTTTATTTTGTTTGACCGGGCAATAAGCCTCATTAAACACTGAATTGGGTATGGTTAAGGATCATCTAGTGGTATGGGATAGCTGTCTTCGCACAATACGTAAAAATGTGCCACCTCAAAGCTATAAAACATGGTTTGAACCTATCAAGTCTATCAGACTTGATAGAGAAGCCCTTACCATTCAGGTACCCAACAAGTTTTTTTACGAGTGGTTGGAAGAGCACTACGTTAGCCTGCTGAAAAGAACAATCCGCCAGGAACTGGGAGAAAAAGGACGCCTGGAATACCAAATTCTTGTTGGAAACAAAAAAAAGAATAATAATGGGGAACACAAAGGATCTGCCAAAACCTCCAATGGAAGAACCTCTAACGGAAATAGTATAAATGGTAAAGGAAATACTCCTGGCTCTGTAGATGCCGAAATTATCAAAAACCCTTTCGTCATACCGGGCATTAAAAAACTGCAAATAGATCCGCAGCTGAATACCACTTACACTTTCGAATCCTTTATCGAAGGTGATTGTAATCGCCTGGCTCGGTCAGCGGGCTATGCTGTAGCCAAAAAACCTGGCCGAACGGCTTTCAACCCTTTGGTTATCTTCGGAGATGTAGGACTCGGAAAAACACACCTCGCTCAAGCTATCGGCAATAAGGTACTCCGGGAATCCACGAACAAAACAGTTCTTTACGTTTCTTCGGAAAAGTTTACCAACCAAATCATTCAGTCTATCAAAAACAATGCAGTGAATGATTTTGTGAATTTTTATCAATTAATAGATGTCCTTATTGTTGATGATATACAATTCCTGGCAGATAAACAGAAAACTCAGGAAATATTTTTCCATATCTTTAATCAATTACACCAGAACGGAAAACAGATCATTCTAACTTCTGACAGACCTCCGAAGGACCTCAACGGAATGGAAGAACGTTTAATCTCGCGATTCAAATGGGGCCTTTCTGCAGACCTTCAGACCCCAGACCTCGAAACGAGAATGGCCATCCTGGAATCGAAAACCAAGCAAGAAGGACTTGACATCCCTCAGGATGTTAACGAGTTCATCTGCTACAATATCAAAAGCAATATTCGCGAACTGGAAGGCGTCATCATCTCTCTGATGGCTCAATCTACTCTTAATAACCGGGATATTGACATCGGGCTTGCCAAGGAAGTCATTAAGAATTTCGTTAGCCAAATGTCTAAGGAAATTACCGTTGACTTCATCCAAAAGCTGGTTGCAGAACATTTTGAAGTTCCCGTTGATACCTTGGCCGGCAAAACACGTAAACGCTCTATTGTTATTGCCCGTCAGCTTTCTATGTACCTGGCTAAAAACCTTACCAACAAGTCCTTGAAAGCAATCGGTGAAAACTTCGGAGGCCGCGACCATAGTACCGTCATTTATTCATGCAAAGCCGTCCAGGATATGATGGATACGGATATGATCTTCAAGGATACAGTCTCTGACCTGGAGAAAAAAATTAAAATGAGCCTGAATGAAAAATAGCAGATCGGATGTATAAAAAAAGGGATAGCGGCTGCTCGCCGCTATCCCTTTTTTTATACATCCGATCTGCTTAAAGTTTAGCTGCAAAGACTTCCTCCAGGGAATTCATTATATGATTGGCGGCTTCTTCCAAATCTTCTTCCGTATGTGCTGCCGATATAAAACCTACTTCATAGCCGGATGGCCCCAGGTAAACGCCTTTTTCCAAAAGCGCTTTATGCAATAATTTAAATTTTTCCATGCCTTCAGAATCGATTTGATCAGCCCGAAGAATTCTTTGCCGGTCAAATGACATCCAGAAAATGGAACCGATGCTTACCAGGTTTACATTGTACCCTTTTTCATCACAGAAATGCCGGATCTTTTCAGCGAAAGATTTTGTTTTCGCTTCCAGAGATGCATAGAACCCTTCCTGAACCAGTTCGCTCAGTGTCGTGTAACCCGCAATCATTGCCAAGGGGTTAGCAGACAAGGTGCCCGCTTGATAAACATTACCTTCCGGAGCTACATGCCCCATAATTTCATGGCTCGCAGCATAGGCTCCTACCGGAAGACCTCCACCAATTATTTTTCCGTAGGTGATAATGTCGGGCTGAATATTGTAGTAACCAGCTGCGCCTTCAAACCCTACGCGAAATCCGGAAATAACCTCATCAAAAATAAGCATTATGCCATATTTGTAGCATTTCAGGCGCAGGCATTCCAAAAAGGCTCGGTCTTGTAAAAGCAACCCATTATTCGCAGGGACCGGCTCAACAATTATGCAGGCAATATCATCGCCATACTCTCTTAAGGCTTTATCAAGCATAGGCCGATTATCTAAAGGCAGAACAATCGTCTCTTTTGCAAAAGATTCCGGAATTCCGGCAGAAGTACTTACTCCTGAAGTCGCTAATCCGGAGCCTGCCTTCACCAATAGCGCATCTACATGCCCGTGATAGCATCCTTCGAACTTAATAATCTTATTTCGTCCGGTTACCCCTCGTGCCAGACGGATAGCCGACATAACAGCTTCTGTCCCCGAGCTAACAAAACGAATCTTATCAATAAATCGATTATGGTCAAGGATCAGCTTTCCTAAAGCATTCCCCAGTGCGCTTGGCGCCCCGAAAGAGGTGCCTTTTTTGGCCGTTTCCGTGAGAGCATCTACTACTTTTGGATGCGCATGGCCAAGTATCAAGGGGCCCCAGGAGCAGCAAAAGTCAATAAAAACATTATCATCTTCATCAATCAATCTGCATCCTTCTGCTTTTTTAATGAATAATGGCGGCCCTACCACAGACTTGAAAGCCCTGACCGGTGAGTGAACACCACCGGGAAAATATTGCTTAGCCTCTTCGAAGAGCGCTGCCGATTTTTGACGTTTACGGTCTAACTGCATATTTTTTTATCTTTTTTTAGAAAATTCTAAAGAAAAACCTGTTTTCCTATTCTGACGAATATTGATCAGTGATTCTCGCTTTGAAAAATAAACGCACCTACGGCGCGAAATTCCTTTGAGAAGGAGGCCGAGAGGGCTATTTTACTTCGCAAAATAGCCCTTCCGGCCTCCCTCAAAAGAAAATATCGCCGCGAAGCAGCCTAAATTGGTTTTGGATTTCCAAAACGAGAATTGCTGAATATTTGTAAAACAGATCTATTAAACATTAAAGTCGCTTGTAGATCAACATAATCCTGTAAAAATTGAATAAAAAGATCAAAAAAAGTATTTTTACGATCTTAAAAAACTATTTTTAAAAGTAATCGTTTTAACAAAAAAAGGAATTATATCATGGCTATAATGATTACAGACGAATGCATCAACTGTGGGGCTTGCGAACCAGAATGCCCTAACAATGCGATATATGAAGGAGGAATCGAGTGGAAAATTGCAGATGGTACAAATGTTACGGGCACTTATGTCCTTGAAGATGGCAAAAAAGTGAGCGTAAATGAGGAGTTCGATCCCATTTCCGATGATCTCTATTACATTGTTCCGGATAAATGTACAGAATGCGTAGGTTTTCACGAAGAACCTCAATGCGCTGCTGTTTGCCCGGTTGATTGTTGTGTTCCCGACCCGGATCGAGAAGAAACGGAGGAGGTATTACTTGCACGAAAGGCGAATTTACATATATAAATCGCTCCTGCTTCCCTTCATTTTGTCGTTGCCTTCAAAAAAGGAGGCTGTTTTTATGGAGAGGCATGCTACCGCTTGCCTCTCCACAAAGAATTCTTTTTCTCAAGAGAAACATGAGTCATCTCGAATTTTCGGGGTGACTCATTTTTCATAAAACCTTTGCAAGATTATGTTAATCAGTGGATTACCTACTTTTTTCTTGATAAAAAAGTAGCAAAAAATCAAGGCTGTATTCAATTCTTAACGCTTTTTGTCCCGAACTTGATTCGGGACAAAAAGCTAAATTGAATAAGGCCGGTCCTAATACATTGATTACAGCATCTATTATTAACTATTGTGACAAGATGAAGTGCTAGAATGTTCTGGATGACTCATACTTCCCCATTTGGGTTCATTAAAACAACCCACTAATCATTCCTTCATTATCAATATCAATATGTTCAGAAGCAGGGATGGACGGCAAGCCAGGCATGCGCATCATATCTCCTGTAATAGGAACCAAAAATCCAGCTCCCGCGGCGATTTCAACTTCCCGGACGGTAATGTTAAAGCCGGTTGGCTTCCCTAAGAGTTTGGGATTGTCGGAAAGTGATTTTTGTGTTTTGGCTATACAAACGGGTAGTTTTTCCAAGCCAAGCTTAGCGATGTTACGCAGATTTTTCCTGGCATTAGAGGTGTACTCAACACTGTCAGCACCATAAATTTTAGTTGCTACGGTGTGAATCTTGTCTTCTACACTTGAATCCCACGAATAAAGCGGGGTAAAGTTGGCTTTTCCACTTTCTACCAGTTCAACGACTTGATGCGCTAATTCTTCCGCTCCGGCACCACCTTTGGCCCATACCTCAGAAAGAACCACCGGAAAGCCCATCCCCTCACATTTTTCGCGGATTATAGCCATTTCCTCATCTGTGTCGGTATCAAAGCGATTTATAGCTACTACCGGCGGGATATTGTAGTGACGGGTATTCTCAAGGTGTTTTTCTAAATTGCTCAAACCTTTGGCAACGGCCTCCGGGTTGGGCTCTTTGATTGTTTTTAGGTCGCCTCCTCCATGATATTTCAATGCGCGAACAGTAGCGACAATAACCATCGCTTTGGGAGCAAGGCCAGCGCTTTGACATTTGATATCAAGGAATTTCTCTGCCCCAAGATCCGAGCCAAAGCCCGCCTCCGTGACGACATAATCCGATAATGAAAGCCCCATGCGTGTGGCAATAACCGTATTGGTACCTTGAGCTATATTCGCGAAAGGTCCTCCGTGAATGATTGCCGGATTACCTTCGATCGTTTGAACGAGGTTCGGTTTGATGGCGTCTTTCAATAAAGCTGCCATAGCTCCTTGCCCTTTAAGGTCTCTTGCAAAGATCGGTCTACGATCCATTGTAAATCCAACGAAAATATTACCCAGGCGATTTTTGAGATCTTCAAGATCATTTGATAGGCACAGGATGGCCATAATCTCCGAAGCTGCTGTGATATCGAAACCCGATTGACGGGGGATACCGCTACCTGTTCCGCCAAGGCCAACAACTATATTCCTGAGGGCGCGGTCATTCATGTCCATTACGCGTTTCCATAGGACTGTACGGCCGTCAATGCCAAGCGGGTGTTTCTTATTTTGGAGGTTATTGTCTATTAGAGCAGCGAGCAGGTTATGGGCCTTTTCAACGGCGGAAAAATCTCCGGTGAAGTGCAAGTTAATATCTTCCATCGGGAGTACCTGGGAGTACCCCCCGCCTGTAGCTCCTCCCTTGATTCCAAAAACAGGGCCGAGTGAAGGTTCGCGCAAAACAGCGGTTGCTTTTTTGCCAATTCTGTTCAGCCCTTCAGTAAGGCCAATGGACGTAGTGGTTTTTCCTTCGCCTGCAGGAGTAGGGGAAATGGCGGTTACCAGAATAAGGTTGTTTTGTTTGATTTTTTCGGAATCTTGAAGTTCGAGAGGAAGCTTGGCTTTGTAGCGGCCGTAAAGCTCGAGTTGATCTTCTTCAATGTTTAGTTTTGCAGCAATTTCTCGGATGTGTTTTAGTTGAACTTTCCGTGCGATCTCTATATCTGTCATATTTATTTGGATTGATTAGTTAATCAAATATAAAATTCGGAAAACGATTAACGATTAACGATTAACGGTTAACGGTTAACGGGGGTAATAATACAGAATAAAGGGAAGTAAATGAAGAGATTTCCAAATAAAAATACGAGTTATCCCGAAAATTCGAGATGACTCATGTTTCTCTTGAGAAGAAGAATTCGGCTCTAGATGATTTCATTTGGTAAACATTTTAAGAAAAAAAATGAGCCATCACTGATTTTTAGGAACTTTATGTTGTCACTGCAATTAAAAAAAGGTGCAGTAATCAATGTTTTAGGACCGGCCTTATTCAATTTAGCTTTTTGTCCCGAATCAAGTTCGGGACAAAAAGCGTTAAGAATTGAATACAGCCTTGATTTTTTGCTACTTTTTTATCAAGAAAAAAGTAGATAAATCTATGATTAACAGGTAAATGTAAAGATTTTTTACAAGCGTGAGTCATCCAGAAAACTCGGGATGACTCACGCTTGTTCTTCTTTAATAGCTACCACCCCCTCGCAGGCTTCAATATGGGACACCAGATAGTCCCTGAGAATGCGGATTTGATCCTTTCCTAACTTCTGCCCAGCCTTACCGGCAATATAGGCTGTAGCCATCAGCATAATGGTAAGGGGCAATGCCCATAGATAAATGGTATAATCGCCTAAAGACCATTTCGATAAGCCGTGGATCGAAGCAAATCCTCCTGTAAAACCAATAAAAGCATAAATAAATACGAAGAGCGTCCATACAGCAGGCATAGGGCCAACCAAACCCCGTACAATCGTTTTACCTTTTTCTTCTTCAATGCTAAACCCCATTTGTGGCGACCAATAGTGCTGGTCTTCATAAGGTATCTTCAACACCACATGTTGCAAAGCTACATATCCCGAACAGGCACTCCCCTCTTTTTTCAAATTCTCCTTCAAGCTATTCAATAAATCTTCTGCTTTGCAGGGTGCCTCGAAATGAAAGCGGGGACGAATGTAAAGATTATCAAAGGTAAATTGTTGCACGGCTAATACGAATATTATTGAAATAAAGAAACGATACTCAAGCGCATTACAAAATTATATTTTTATTTGATTTTTCAAAACATCTTAATCAAATCTGTAAAATAATCTCTTTCTTTCTTCAATTACGCGTTATCAGTGCATTTCATATTATCGCTGTTCCGGAGTAGGCACGCTGCCGCGTGCCTACTCCGGAACAGCGATAATATGAAATGCCTCCCTTGTTATTTGTTTCCCATTCACAGATTTCCATAATTTTTTTGTTCACCTTTTTTACCTATTTCATTAACCTATCGAACAAGGATGAAAAACATTTTAAACTCAATACATTTCGAAGTTCCACACAATTTGTTAAAGAAGGGCTAATTTAAATGCTTAACCCGTATATTGGGTAAAAAATGATCACACATAATTAATTAACATGAGGACATTATTACCTATTTTAACTTTACTTGCCATGATGCAGCTGACTTGTGCCAGCCAGGATCAGGCACAATCCGGAAAATCTGTGGATGCCAACAAAATCATCAAAGCCCTGAGTAAGGGGCAAAATGTTCTTTATCAAGACGCTGAAATTTCAGGTAAACTGGACTTTACAGAGCTAGAGTCTTACCCTGTCGGGGCCAATTTGCTCTTTTCCGATGTAGAGGGATCCGTGACTTTTGTGAACTGTACATTTACTGATGAAGTACTTGCTTATAAAAGCGATGGAAAAAATCAATTCAGCGTACGATTTTTCAAGAACCTGACGTTCCTGAATTGTAAATTTATGAAAGCACTTAACTTGAGAAATGCCCATATCGACGGCCCTTTGGTGATGACCAAGTCTTATTTTCAGGAAAGTACAGGGATGGAAGGGCTTACCGTCCGCTCCGAGTGTTACATGGATCAAACGGTCTTTGCGAATGATTTAAAAATGCAGACCAGCCTTTTTCAGAAAGGAGCCAACTTTATGAATGCAAACCTTGGAGGTCAATTTATATTACAAGGCTCCGCTTTCAAGGCCGATGCCCAATTTGGAGTATGTGAATTCCACGGATATGCGGATTTCACCAAAGTATCCTTCGAACAAGGGGCCTATTTCAACTATGCCAAGTTTTTTGACCGGGCTTACTTCAATACTTCTATGTTCAAGGGAAGAGCCGATTTGATGTACCTCAAATTTGATAAAGATTGTGGTTTTAAAAACATTATTTTCAGTGGGCCTACCCGCTTCAATGAGTCTACCTTCGAATCTGCCGTAACCTTCGACGGCACACATTTTGTAGCTGGAAAACCAGAAATGGATAAAGTAAATTATAAAATGGAAGAGAAAGCTTCCTTTCAAAACACCACTTTTTCTAAACTTGAAAATCTTCAATAACAACCTGGGTGAAAAGTTAGGAATCCTAATACACCTTAATCCTTTACTCTTAACCTTAATTCCTTTAATCTTATAATTTTAAACTTTTTAAATTAATTTATCATGAAGACTATAAGTCGCTTCAACATCTTAAAATTCTTGCCTTTGGCAATGATCTCTCTTTTCGCTTTTACAGCTTGTGAAAGCGATAGTGATAGTGATGACCCAACTCCCACAGAACAGGTTTTAAACTTTTTCTTAGGCTGGGAACAAGAGGACGAAAACCTTGAGGAAATCCCTAATGACCTTTATCTCGGTGATGGTGGAAACATTCCAAGTGCTTATGATATTACGTCAAAATACCCTCCAATCGGAGATCAGGGTGCTTATGGTACTTGCGTAGCATGGGCGGTAGGCTATAACATGAAAACGGCTCTGAATGCCATCGACTTGAATTATTCCTCATCTGAACTGGCAAGCACATCTCGCCAATTCAGCCCTAAGGATTTATTCCTTTCTATCGACAACCAAGTGAAGGGTGCGGATTGCAATGGCACGAACTTCGAACCAGCACTGGATGTACTGATTAATCGCGGAATCGCTACCTTAGCTACGGCTCCTTACCAAAGCCTTGGTGATTGTTCACAGGCTCCTAACTCTACATGGACCAGCGAAGCAGCTAATAACAAAATCGCTAATTATCGTGAAATCGCTGTAGATGTAAATACCATCAAGAGTTATCTGGCTGATAACCGTCCTATCGTATTTGGTGCAAGACTAGGTGATAACTTCATGACTTGGAACAGTGATGACGTTCTTTCTTTCCACTCTGGTTTCTCTAATGTAGGGCAGCATGCTTACCACGCTATGGCACTTTCCGGTTATGACGACGGCAAAGGCCCTAACGGAGCTTTTAAAGTAGTGAACTCCTGGGGCGGCAACTGGTCAAACAGTGGCTACATCTGGGTAGATTATAACTTCTTCGCGGGGGGTGAATTCTGCTTTGCAGCATTCGTAGCTTCTAACATTCAGGGTGAAATCGATCCGGATAATCCTGTGGATCCAAACATAAACGGAACTGCGGACTTAGTTCCCTGGGTTAATTATGATAACATCCACCCGGATGCAGGTTATGACCTTACTTACCGTCAGGCATCCTACAATGCTTACAATATTGGTGATCAAAACATTGAGGCAAACAAAGACTGGAGCCTGCTTTACATGTTCTACAACGCTTATGATGCGGAAGATTATGGAATTATCCTTTATGATTATTATTCGGATGATTTCGGAAACCCTGGTGAATTTGACTACTGGTACGATAATGATGAAGCTTTAATCGCTTACTGGAACCATACGGATGTACCACCTAACTCAAGCATCGCCTATGAATTGGTTGGAGATGAAGAGTTTACACTTTCTTATCATATGCCTAACATTACAGGCTACTACTACCTTGTACTATACGCCGATGCTTTTGACAACGTTTCTGAAGGTGATGAAGCCAATAACTTGTTCTACATGACAGACGGTTTTGGTGGCCCGGTATATATTGAGAATGGTATTGTTTATGGCTTAAAAGGCAAAGACCAGGACGAGTTTGCGAATTCTCGCCCTACGAGAAATACCGAAATTCCTGTAGCGCACAAAATGTCTAAAGAACACAGCAATGCTTATACCCCTGCAGAAATAAGTGCTTATATCAAGCACCAAAAGAAAACAGGTGCATTACAGCAAAAAGCCAGCGAATTCGCTAGCTTTGCTCAGCAAGGCAAGAAGAGTTCTCCTGCTGCAAGCAAATAAAATATATACGGTTAACGGTCAACGGTCAACGGTTAACGATAAACGGTTAACCGTTGACCATTTTTCGTTAACCGTTCCCCGTTCTCCGTTAACCGTTTGTGTAAAGTTTCATGTATCCGGTAACGGTTTCTTCTAAGGGGAATTTTTTCAAAGGGCCCGTTTCCCAATTTCCATTCTTTGCTTTTCCCAGGGCTTTGGACAGGTCATCGACAGAAAAAGCATGCATTTGAATCCACTTTCCTGAAACAACCTCAGATAAGGCTCCCCTGCCGGAAGATACTACCGGTACACCAAGAGCGCAGGTCTCAGCAGCTGCAAAACAAAACCCTTCGCTATAGGAAGGAATGACCACACAGTGGGAACTTTTCAACTCTTTAAGAAGGTCCTGAAAATCTAAATTGTGTTTCCATGCTACAGATCCTGATAACTGGTGGCTTTCCACCATTTTTTTTATCTTAGCCAAAAATGATGCAGGCCGGGATGGAAGGATCAATTTTAGGCGGGCTTCAGAATAAGTTTGCTTAAACCGGGCAAATGCAGGAATGAGCAAATCCAAGCCTTTTGACATGCCTAAGCGGCCAAAATAGGTACATGTAAAGGTATTTGGGAGTACTTCATCGGGAATTTTTTCAAATTCTTGATAATTTAAGCCGTTGTAAATGACTTTTACTCGTTCTGGTTTCACCCCAGCCGCTAACAGTTTAGAAGCAGTGAACTCCGAAACCGCAACAAATCGATGAAAAGGAAAGCGTAAAATTAATTGCTCGTAAAGATAATGAAGTAATTTACTACCCCATGACATAAAAGGTAAACGAAACCAAAGACTTCCCCATACTTCATGGAAGGTGATGATCACCTTTTTTCGCCTCAGCCAACCGGCCAAAAAAGCAGGAAGTGCTGCATTGTAGGAAGTTGTGTGAATGAGACCGCAGTTTTTGGCCTTAATAATTGTTGGGATGATTGAAAACAACGTAAATAAATATCTGTTTCTATAGGCGTATCTGTAAATGTGTACATTGTCGGAATGCTCCTCCGCAGGTAGTGATGAATCGAAGCGCGTGGTAATTATCGTAATCTCATGCCCCTCTTTAGCCAATTGATCAACTAAATTCCTGAAAAGCGTTTCTACACCTCCAATATTAGGATAATAAAGCTCAAGTAAAAAAAGTATGTGCATGAACAGCTGTTTTAGTCAGAGCCTTTTTTATCTTTCTCAGCTTGTTCCTGCAAGCTCAATTCCCGAACAAGTTCAGTAAGTTTGCGCTCTAACTTTTCTAAAGTGGCCGAAAGATAAAAAACCATTAGGATTAACCACCCTAAGGCTACGAATATTATGGCATTAACATTACTTTTGAAGCCTAGAAGCTCAGCAATTTGAAAGGATATCTGGTTGGGTACAATAGCTAATAAGGCTATAAGTGTCCAGAAAGTAGACCATATGACCACTGAACGCAGACTCCGCTTTCCCGATCGCTGTTGAAGCAATATGCGAATAATGTAAAAAACAGAGAGCAAAGGGACAAGCCACTGATATATTTCAAATTTCATAATGCTCTTTTTTTTCCAGCAAGAGATAAAGATATATTTTTGCAATGAAGATAAATAAACATTAAGCATGTTGAAACCCGTTTACCAATGGATGCTCATAATCTTTTCCATTTTTTGGATAGGCTTTCTGCTATTGGATTATTTAAACAAGCATGATTTATTCCTGATATCGGCTACTCAATTGCCTTTCGGCAAATTAATACTCGCAGAATTAATTGTAGGCGGTGCCGCTGTTTTTCTTTTCCACAGAAACCGGAATTCTGAGAAAGTGTCCTGGTTATTCACGGGTGCTTTCATGCTATTATTCTGTATCTTTCATATAGTTTTTTCGGTAAGTTATTATTTTAGTAGCACTCTGACGAATTATGGATTTTCGGACCCTAAGATTCTTTCTGTTCTGGGTATAACGTTCTTCATTTCCGGAACTGTTTTTTTACTCGTTGCGATGTGCTATGGATTAGGTGACCGACTTTGGAACTTCATTTCCCCCAAAAGCAACAAAAAAGCTTCTAGCCTTCCGGTAAAACTAGCCCTAGGGATTACCGCCTGGACGTTCGTGCTGTTTTTCCTCGGGCTTATCGGGCAGCTCAATCAATTGGTTGTCTTGTTATTGGTCGTTTTTTTAGTTGTTCTCCATTGGCAACCCACTTTGTCCTTTCTCAAAAACTTGTTTTTCACTCCATTCCCTAAAAGAGTCCAGTTAAATTATCTTGGGCTGGCAAGTTTCTATTTACTTTTACTTTTCATTGTTCTCAATATCATCCGAATCATTTCACCGGTTCCCACCGGTAGTGATGCCTTAAATTACTACCTCAACTTGTCAAGTTTACTGGCCGATTACCAGCAATTGGTAGTAGGATTTCAACCCTACAATTGGTCGTTATTCCAGGCTTCAGGGCTTATTTTGACCGGAAATATTGCCTCGGCCATGCTCATTTCATCTCTTGGTGCCATTCTCTCTTTGGTCGCCCTGGAAGAATTAGCCCATAAGAGATTAAAAATTGATTTGAATGTTAGCTGGTTTTTATTGTTGACGTTCTATCTGGTACCGACGGTAGCTTTCCAATCTATTTCAGAACTCAAAATCGACCTGGGGCTATTATTCATTCAAATCAGCATTCTTATCATTTTTCTTAGATGGGTAATGGTACATCAGAAAAGCCCCTCACTCCTTTTTGACAGTACATTAAACAATGCGGATCGTTACATGATAATTCTCGGAATATTATTAGGATTTGCTTTGGGCACAAAAATTACTACACTATTCTTAATTTTTGGTCTTTTTACGGCCCTTCTATTCGTTACAAGTGGCTTCTATGGGTTTCTGGGAGGCTTTTTGTTCAGTATTGGCATGGCCCTTATTTTAAAACTCGATGCTTCCATCGATCTTCGTCCTTACCATTTAAGTGTCGTTTTCGTTCAGTGGTTTGCTTTATCAGCAGGGATAGCTTTGTTAAGCTGGAATTTTTACAACAAAAAAGAAGCATTTTTTAGTTCTTTACGCCCGTTGATCATCTTTTCCCTCTTTGCTTTCTTAACCTTCTTGCCTTGGCTGATCAAAAACGGAGTAGAAACAAGGTCTTTAAACCCCAATGAATTACTTACAGGCAAACGCCCGGGAGTAGAGATCAATGCCACGATGATAAAAGACCAGTTCGATCAAATATTAAATGGCAGTAAAAAATAAAACCGAACACTTGTGAAAAAACTTTTTCTAATACCCGCACTATTGCTGTGCTTCATTTTTCTTCTGTTTGCCCTTCCCTGCTATGGACAAAACCAGGAAGAACCCCCCGTCGGGCAAGAGGAAACATCAGTGAAACCCAAAAACTCGCCCGTCAGAGAAGAAGTACAACGATATATGGGATATGAACCCTTACTATCTCGATATCTTACTTTACCCACTGATGTACAACAAGGGACTAATGTTACCAATCGATTGGTTGACATTGGCTTTTGGCTCGTTTCATTTATTCCGATTTTGTTCTTGTACGGACTGAGAAAAAAGCCGGCATGGGGAATTTTCTTCCTGCTGCTCTTTTTTATACTACTCGCCTTTTACGCCGGCCATAGCCAATTTGTTAATGAAGAAGGGAAAGCTATCGCGACCAGCGAAGAAGCACTGAGTCAATACTTTAAAAATAATTCATTTTCTGACAAGCCTTTGAGCTTTATAGGAGTAAGCATACTGGGGGGACTGCATGCCATTTTTGTTCAGGTAAGCCTGCTGGAACAAAGTATCTCTGGTGAAAAAGACTATCTGACCTACCCCATTCTAATTGGTTTGGCTTTACTTATTGCCTACTTTTTATTTGAACTTCTTAAAGAAAAACCCATCCGTTTAAAAGCCCTCGTTTGGGTGACCTACACTTTTAGTTTCTTCTGGCTGCTCTTTTCAGGAGGAATTATTTGGTATGGCTTGCTGTTTTTACCTGTGGGGCTAATGCTTATTTTTCAAAGACTCGCTCCCAAACCCGAAAAAGAAGACAATAACCTGACGTACAGGGTCTTAAACATCACCTTTTGGACACTTAGCGCCTTGTGGGTTATATTAGCCGGTAGCTCCCACCTTACTAAACTAAACTACCGTACGGAATTGCCCGAGAATTTCTATGATCCCGCGGTTACGCTGTATCAAATGGGGAAATTTAATGAAGAAGAAGTGCTTGATTCCTATTTCAAGAACTTACCTAATGCCCTAAAAAAGATCAATGCTGAGGATACCAGCCTCGTTTATCGGGCAGGCACCTTTTTCACCATGTTTATAAAAAAGAACGACCGCAGGGTTTTTGAAGACAACCAATTAAGACTTTTTGACAAGGTAGCTGAATCCTATAGAGATAAATCGTATATTGCCAATGCTTTTAAAGCTGCCGGCTTTAAATACATCATCATTGGTCTGAACCTATACAGAATAGATGAAACTCCGGAAAAAAGCTTAAAGCAGAAATTTGAGGTTTTCATGGGTTTCCTGGGAGGAAACCCTAATTTAGAATTATTAGCCACAGACAATCAGGTAGTGCAAACCAATCCAAAAACCGGAAAAGAGGAAGTTGTATACGAAGTTTTTGGAAAAAACCATAAAAGAGGAACTTATGCTATTTTCGAGCTAAAATAATCCAGTTTAATGAAAACGACCTTTATCATACTACCTGCTAAAAATGAAGCTCCAAGAATAGGTCCTGTTCTTCAGGAACTCAAAACACTCGGCTTCGAAAACATAGTAGTTGTAGATGATGGTAGTTCAGACAGAACCAAAGAAATAGCGAGCTCTTTACAATGTACGGTTTTGCAACACCGGATTAACCTTGGTGCCGGCGCTGCTACTCAAACAGGCGTTGCCTATGCACTCTCTCAAAATGCTTCCACCATTGTCACCATGGACGCAGATGGACAACATTCCCCCAAGGATATTTACAAACTAGTGGATGCACTAAATGCTCATCAGGTAGACTTGGTTATCGGTTCCAGGTTTAAAATGGCATCTAATGAAATTCCCTTGACTCGACTGTTTTATAACCGGATCGGAAACATTGTGAGCTTCCTCATCACAGGGATTTGGGTTAGTGACAGCCAATCCGGCATGAAAGCGTTTACGGCTTCATTTGCAGAAAAGGTCGCCATACAATTCGATGGCTATGAATTTTGCATCGAACTTATTCGACACGCCAGGCATCATAAAGCGTCTATCAGGGAAATCCCCATCGAAGTTACTTATACAAAAGAGACCCTCCGGAAGGGCCAAAGTTTTATTTCTGGTCTTAAAATGCTAGCCAAATTAAGGAGGTTGTTTTAATGATAAACATTAATCATCCCAAAAATTCGGGATGACTCATGTTTAAACTCCACACAATCTATGTCAAAGAACTCAAAAAATCAAAACAGCTCCGCTCCGAATAAATTTTCAAAATGTTTTTTTAAGGCCCATTTCACTTCTTGCATGGGGACTTCCCGCCCCAATTCAAGGCTTAAGGAAGTGACTTCCTTGTCCTTATCATCTATTCCACAGGGTACAATTTTTTTAAAATAATCTAAATCCGTATTGATATTAAAAGCGAAGCCGTGCATTGTAATCCAGCGCTTAAGATGTACCCCAATAGCGCATATTTTTCTGAATGGCAGCCGTCCTTGTGCGGGAAGCCAAACCCCGGTATAATCTTTTAACCGGATAGCTTCTAAACCATAGCCTGCAAGTGTCCGGATAACCATTTCCTCTAAATAGCGAACGTAGCGATGGATATCGGTGAAAAAATACTCCATATCCAAAATTGGATAAGCAACAATTTGTCCTGGCCCGTGGTAAGTAATATCGCCTCCCCGGTTTATTTTAAAAAATTGAATATTTTGCTCCTTCAGTTGCTCCTCACTAAGAAGCAAATGATCAAGTGAACCACTTTTCCCAAGCGTATAAACCGGAGAATGCTCGCAAAACAATAAATGATGCTTTTGAGGTAACTTTTTTGCTTCCTCCTCGATATTCCGGTTGAGTTGTTTAATCCGGACGGATTCATCTAACAGGCTCTGCTGGTGATCCCATGCTTCTTTATAATCAATACGGCCCAGATCCTGAAAATTCACATACACTTTGTTCATAACTATAATTTCGTTTACTGTTCCTCCTTGTCCGCTTCCCGAATAACAACCTTATTCAGATCCAATAAGTTGAGCGCATTTCCATTAAGGCCTTTCACTGATTTATTAGCAAATACGGCGGTTTCATCATAAAATAAAAAGATCACCGGAGCTTCTTCTACAACAATTTTATCCATTGCTTGATATAAAGCCCGACGTTGGCGCTCATTCGTTTCTTTTAGTGCTTTTTTATAAAGTTCATCGAATTCCTTATTTTGAAAACGGGTATAATTAGGCGGAGCTGGATTTTCGCCATAAAAAACGGAAAGGAAGCTCTCCCCGTCCGGATAATCCGCGATCCAGGAAGCCCGGAACATCGGCAGTTGGCCTTCACTCATCATTTGGCGCAAAGTACCCGATTCCATCACTTCAATTTTTGTACGAACGCCAATTTCCTGCCATTGGCCCGCTACAAAAGTGCAGAGATCCAGATAATCTTTGTTGGTACTTATGATAATTTCAGGCATCCGATTATTGTCATTATAACCTGCTTCCATCAGCAACTGGCGTGCTTTGTCTGGTTGAAAATCATACCCTTTCACTATCGCGGGATCATAAGAAGGCAAGCCCCTTGGGATAAACCCAGCATCAGCAGCTTTTCCTACATTATTGCGAAGGGAAGCCAACATTTTTTGCCGATCGATGGCATAATTCAAAGCCTGACGGACTTCTTTTTTCCTCAGTGGATTGCTTTCATCGCCAAATTGCACATTGACCCCAAGGTATTCCATATTGAGAAAGGGATTCTTAATAAATTGAAGACTTTCCTCATGCTGAGGTTGAAGTTCTCCCTGAGGAGTAAGCAGGTCGTTAACATAAGATGATTCCAGTCCGGAGATGTAGTCAATATTATTTTTAAGTAACTCCAGGTATGCCGTTTTCCGTTCACTGATAAATTGCACAAGAATGCCATCAAGTTTCGGTATTCCGCTATCAAAATAGCGCTCATTCGCCAATAATATCAAGGACTGATTCTCGATCCAGTTTTTGAGGTAAAAAGGCCCCGTACCTACCGGGTGTACCCGAAATTGATCGCCATACTTCTCAACCGCTTCTTTGGGTACTACGGAACAATACTGCATGCTCAATATACTCAACATAGGAGGAAAAACTTCTCGCAGATGAAGAACAAAGGTAGTGTCATTAGGTGCCTGGAATGGCTCTTCTGCCCTAACTTTACCATTAAAGATCCAACTTCCCGGAGAATTGACCTCCGGATCCAGTAAGCGATTAAAACTGAATACAACATCAGCAGAAGTCATTTTGCGCCCCTTCCCGCCAGAGAAAGCCGGGTCATCGTGAAAAAACACATCATCACGTAAAATAAAAGTGTAGATCAAGCCATTTTCTCCTATATTCCATGATTTAGCCAGGCAAGCCTGTATTTCAAGCTGATCATCCAGTTGAACCAATCCGTTATACAAGTGATGAATCCCCCAAATATTATTCTGGCTTCTTGCAAAAGCCGGATCAAGGGAAGTAATTGAATTCGGTTGATTATATCTAAAAATGCGTTTTGAGGAGCTTTCAGTCGAATTTTCTGTGCAGGATGTAGAAAATAAAAGCAATAAAAAGCAAAAGCTTATAAAACGTGACCTTATTTTTACCATTTTATTTAATTAATCTAAATTTTTAAGAAAAAACATGCCTAAATTTGGCGAAAAAAAACCATGAATCACAAAATACTTTTTTCACTACTTATCAGCATTTCTTTTTTTGCCTGCTCAGCGCCTGCTTCACAGGAAAATAAGGCGAAAGAAACACCTGAAAATGAGCCGACTAGCGAAGCCTCTAAACCGGAGAGCCTTATTTATCCCGAGGAAAAGCACTTTTCAAGTTTGAAGCAGCTTACCTTTGGCGGGGATAATGCCGAAGCTTACTTCAGCTTTGACAATGAATTTTTGGTTTTTCAGGCTACCAACGAAAAATGGGATATCGCTTGCGATCAAATTTTTTACATGCCCGTAAATGGCTATGAAGGTGAAATGCCTAATATGCTAAGTACGGGTAAAGGCCGAACTACCTGCTCATATTTCTTACCGGGGAATAAAAGCATTGTATATGCTTCTACGCACAAAGCCGACGAAGCCTGCCCGCAAACACCAAGGATGGTCAACGGGAAATATGTCTGGGCTGTTTATGCAAGCTTTGACATCTATACGGCAGATTTAGAAGGTAATATCCTTAAACAACTTACCGACGATCCTGGTTACGATGCGGAAGCAACGGTTTCTCCCGATGGCAAAACAATCGTTTTCACCTCTATGCGCTCCGGAGACCTTGAATTGTACACCATGAATATTGATGGCTCTAATGTGCAACAAGTTACCGATGAATTGGGTTATGATGGTGGTGCTTTCTTTACCCCGGACAGCAAGCAGCTTATTTTCCGCGCATCGCGCCCAAAAACGGATCAAGAAGTGAAGGTTTATAAGGAGCTATTGGCGCAAAACCTGGTGCAACCTACAGCAATGGAACTCTTCATTTGTAATGTAGATGGATCAGATTTACGTCAAATTACAGACTTGGGCGGTGCAAATTGGGCACCGTTTATGCACCCTTCCGGAGAAAAAGTCTTATTTTCGACCAATCACCACTCTGAAACAGGAAGAAAATTTAACATTTTCTCTGTTAATATTGATGGTACAAACCTAAAACAAATTACCTTTGATGACACTTTTGATTCTTTCCCTATGTTCTCTTTCGATGGAAAGAGATTAGTATTCTCCTCTAACCGAAATAATGGGGGAAGTCGAGATACAAACGTATTTATTGTCGATTGGAAAGAATAAATTATTTTTGAAAAGTTTTTTGAGGCAGTAGGCCAGGCAGGATTAGGGCACATAGTTTTACTATGTGACCGAAGAGTGCGAAAGCAGACTGCCTCAAAAAGCCGGTAAAATTTGTAAAAATTTAAGAGCCCAAATACTAGCCGATAAGGAATGCACATGTAACTTTCAGAACATTAAACTTTTTTAGCTATGAAGAAGAATAAGGAATTGATTATCGCAACTATGAAGTATGCGAAAGAAGAACGGTCTAAAAGCTGGATGGTATTTATCTCCACTTTAATTCTTTTGGCAGGAGCACTATTTGGTGCAATTGTTAACTTTCATATCGTACCTCAAATCCTCTGCTCTGTGTTGGCCGGATTGCTGACTGTACGACTTTTTATTATTTACCACGACTATTTGCACAACACTATCCTGCAACACTCCCCTATTGCGAAATTCATTTTCACTATTTACGGAATGTATATTTTAGCTCCTATAAGCATTTGGAAACGATCTCATGATTATCACCATGCACATAATTCAAAACTCTATACCTCCAGTATTGGTTCTTATCCACTGGTAACCAAAAAAGACTTTCAAAAAGCAAGTAAAAAGGAGCGTTCTATTTATTTATTCATCCGCCATCCATTTACCATTGCTTTCGGCTATTTCTTTGTGTTTTTATGGGGAATGTGTATTCGTTCCTTGATCAATAATCCAAAGAAACATATTGATTCTCTTTACTCTCTTATTTTCCATTTCGGTTTAGGCGGGGCTATTTGGTGGTTCCTGGGCTTCCAAAGCTTTTTCCTGGGCTTTTTCCTCCCTCTCGCCATAAGCTGTGCTATGGGAGCTTACCTATTTTATGCCCAACACAACTTCCCTGCCGCAAAATTCAGACCTAAAGAAGAATGGGATTACACCTATGCAGCGCTTCATTCATCGAGTTACATGAAAATGAGTAAGCTTATGCACTGGTTTACGGGTAATATTGGGTATCACCATATCCATCACATCAACCCTAGAATTCCTTTTTACAAGCTACCTACCGTTTTCAAGGAAGTTGAAGCTTTACAAAACCCGGGAGTTACTTCCTTAAAGCTAAAAGATATTTATGCCTGCCTTAAATTAAAAGTGTGGGACCCAGAAAGAGGAAGGATGATTGGGTTGAAAGAAGTTTATGCATGATCAGATAGATAAAAAAAAGCAAGTGCCTTGGCGCTTGCTTTTTTTTTATCTATCTGATCATGCATAAACTTCTTTTTTGGGAAAATAAACGCCGCTTCGCGGCGAAATTCTCTTTTGAGGGAGGCCGAAAGGGCTATTTTGCGAAGCAAAATAGCCCTTTCGGCCTCCCTCTCAAAGGAGTTTCGCGCCGTAGGCGCGTTTATTTTTAAAGGCGAGAATCGCCATGCATAATTCGATTAATTAAGCATTAGCTTTTTGATGGATTTCTTAGCTCCATTCTCCACTTGTACAAGATAAATTCCTTTGTTCAAATTAAGATTCAGCTCAATTTGAGTATTGATTACTTCTTTAAAGAACACTTGCTGCCCTAGCAAGTTAAAAATAGTAACCGTTGTTTTTCCCGACACTTCTTCGTTAAACTGGATATTGACTTTATCTTTTGCAGGATTTGGCATGAGTGTCAAGCCCAATTCGTTGAAGTTATTATTTTTCACAGAAGAAGGAATTACAGGATCGAGGCTTGAACCAGAATTGATCACTTCTTTTGTATCGAAAATTTGAACGAAAGCAAGTACGTAGATTTCGTCAGCATTCCAGTTTGCATCGATGGAGTAATTGTAGTTGAACGTTACGGAGCCTCCGGGAGCAGAAGGCGTAACAGGATCACCGGTATTTTCTGAAATAAAATCGCGGAGGACATTGTGGTGTACACTTTCGCCATTTCCGGTAGTTTGATTGATCTCTTTTTCCAAAACCGCTACAAAAAGCCTTAAATCACCCGTTGGAGCCGTTTCCAAACTATTAACCGTTACGGTTACATCTCTGGTATCATTCCCGGTGGTTTCATCAACCAAAATTTGTAAGGGACTTGTTTGCCCTAACTGAGCCTGTAAGTCAGCCTCGCTTAATAAGGTAGAACCAGAATTTGCTTTGGTACCCAACATAAACAATTGGGGTGTGCCGAAGATGTTGTAATAATCCTTGCGGGCATTGTTATCGGCCTGATTGGCATTATAAAACACGCATGAAGGATAAGGCACAGATGGATGAATAGCCATGTGATGGACATCATCCGGATAGTTTTCGATTAAACTGAATAAAGCAGGGTTGCGCGAAGCACAAATGCTGCATTCAGAATTAGTTAAATGCTCAAGAAGCACGAACTTCTTCGCTCCCTGAGAAAACAACGGCAATGACATTGCCGTCAGCACAAAAATTGTAATGATTTGCTTCATATTGTTTGGATTAAATGATTTGTGAATAGGCTTATCGTGTACCTTCTGATACAGCCCAAGTCTAAAGTACAAGTTTACTAGCTTTTTCTGTGATGGCAAGGTAGGAGGGCGACATTTTGTTTAAAATCACCTCACTTTTAGTGATGCCGGTCAAGCGTGAAACTGGGGGCCTTGAGTCGCTAAATTAATTGGTGCTTGACTAGTGGTCTTTGATAATCTGTGCAGAGCCTTCATCTTGCTCTGATTACCAACACTGCACAAAAAGTTGTTACTCAACAACCATTTTTGCCTTAGTAAAGGACAGGACAATCATCTGTTCATCGACAGCCATCCAGCTTAACGGTGAGCTGCGGGCAAGACGAAAGCCGATATTGTTGTTACGGTTCGTCGGATTGTTGTTGTTGCGATTGGCGGCGCGACAGTTCTGCGGATTGTTGTTCCAACTGCCGCCGCGATTCACGCGATTAGAGCCCTATGATGATTGACCTTCAATATTTAATAGAACTTTTTTTCTAAAAGGGATCGAAGTTGCTTTTTCCGTAAATGCTATTAAAGGCAACACATGTGCCTGTGTATCACTTTCATTCCAAATGCCTTCCGACTGAAATTCATAAGCTCTCTTCAATTTACGAATAAAGCGTACCTTACTTTTTTGCAACAGCCGCAAATGGTAGGGGAAAACGCGATATCCCAAAAATGGAAGGCCCAACTTTGTACGATTAAGCTGAAATGGCTTTAGTTTAAGATGCAATTTATTTTCAACATACGCTTCAATAATATTCTTCGCCTCTTTTAGTTCTACCTTATCACCACTCCATAAAATCATATCATCCATATAGCGAACATAGGCTTTAATGTGAAGTTGTTCTTTGATAAAATGATCCAGGCCACTTAAGTGATGATTGGCGAAGTACTGGCTGGTGAGGTTTCCTATAGGCAACCCTCTATTCGGACTGGCTTCATAACTATCAATAATTTGGTAAAAAATAGAAAGAAGTTGGGGTTCTTTAAACATCTTACACAATTGAGCTTTTAGCACATCATGATGAATGCTTGCAAAGAATTTCTCAACATCAAGCTTCAAAAACCATTCATATTTCTTTGTATAGCTCTTTGCCCGATCTAGAGCTGCATAGGTACCTTTGCCTTTTCGGCTTGCATAGCTATCAAAAACTTGAGCTTTTTCAAACCGAGAATGGCAAACATTCATTAACGCATGGTGAAGCACTTGCTCCGAAAAAGCGCTTGCGCAGATTTCTCTTTCCTTGGGCTCATAGATCAGAAAATACCTGTAGTCCCCTACTTTAACTTTAGCATTATCAATTTGCTTTTGTAAACAAATTAAATTCTGATCAAGGGATTCCTGATAGGCAAGTACTGAAACGGTATGACGTTTTCCTTTGCTAGCCTTCCAAAACGCTAATTGCAGGTTCTCGATATCTAAAACTTTGGGAATGAGTTTATTCGCTCTTCTCATTATTCAATGCCTTCATAAATCTTTCTCCATATTTCTCACTTTTCTTCTCTCCTATCCCTTTTATTTTTTTCATACTTGAAATATTAAATTCTTCCAAGCCAGCAAGACCCGCCAATTCCTCATCTGTGAACACCGCAAAAGCTGGAACAGCATCTTCTTCTGCTATGGCCTTTCGAATAGCACGCAATCTGGAAAATCGTTCAAAATCCTCTGGAGACAAAACCTGCTTATAATCCTTTCGCTCTCGTTTTATCGCAGAAGATTTGACTGATCCATCTATATACCGAATACAAAAACTCCAATACGCCCCTCCAGTTCCAGATACCGGCTCCTGCTCTACTTGCAGGATCTTACGCCCCCTTAAAAAGGCATTCAACTCCTCATTAACTAACTCTCCCCCCACTACCGGAACACTAAATATTTTTATCTGCATAACCTCTTTATTTGCCGCTCTAAATTAGCTCGCTAATCCCATTCCCTTCGTCGGTGGCGCTGCCGCAGCCACCACTCCGCTCATCGGCATTAGCTCGCAGGCTCACCGTTAAACCTGGAGTGGCATGTCTCCTAACTGCGGGCAAGACGAAAGCCGAGATAGTAGTCACGGTACGCCGGATTGAAGTTGCCGCGAAGGGCGGCGCGACAGTACTGCGGAAAGTTGAACCAACTGCCGCCGCGAAACACGCGAATAGAGCCCTTTACAGGCCCTCTGGGATTCGTTTGGGCCTCCTTCCCATAATCTCCATACCAATCCCAACACCATTCGTATACGTTTCCGCTCATGTCATGCAACCCGAGCTGATTAGGGCTGTTTAAGCTGCCCACAGGTACCGTTTGTCTACGATACTCACCTACCAGACTATACGGTTTTTTGTAACTTTCACTACCATTAAAATTAATCTCTTTCGGATCGGCAATATCTTTGCCATTCCCAAAGCGCACCTTTTGTCCTCCCTGGCGGGCCGCATACTCCCATTCTGCTTCTGTAGGCAGACGGTAGCCATTCGCTTGCCAGTTGGCCGTCACTTCTTCACCATTAATGGTATATACCGGCCTAAAGCCTTCCTGTTCACTAAGCCAGTTACAATATTCAACAACATCAAACCATGATACGTTGATGACCGGCCGATTGTTGCGTCCCCAGCCCTCATCATTGGGTTTTTCTTTTCCGGTAGCTTCGCAAAAGGCGTCATACTCCGCAAAGGTTACTTCGTATTGGCCTATGTAATAAGCGTTTAAGGTCACTTCATGAATCGGTTTTTCGTCATCATGCTCCTGATCCTCCATCACATCGCCCATTTCAAAAGTACCAGCAGGGATGCGGATCATTTCAGGTTTAAGGTAAGCTGCTGCCGGAGGTTTGGCACAAGCTTCGGCCGCTTCTTTGTGGCGGCCATTGGGCCATTTATTGAGATAATCCCGGCAGGCTTCGGGGGTGTTTTGTGCCTGAGCGGCTTCCCAGTCTTCATCGTCTTGCTGTGCGGATTGAAGTTCATCAATACGCTGCTGAGCTTCTGTACTGTATGCTCCTGAAGGATAATTATCAAGGTAAGCCTGGTAATCCTCAATAGTGTTGTTGCCTTGGGCGGTTTGCCAGGTTTCGTTTTCCCGGGTCGTGGCAGCTGCTTCGATCCGGGCATTAGCTTCCGCAACGTAAATACCATTTGGGAATTGTCGGAGATAGTCCTGATAAGCCTGAGGAGTATTGGTTGTTTGAGTCACTTCCCAGGCCCGGGTATCGCGAAGGCTTATCCCCGGTTGTAGCCTTACAGTGGGCAGGTTGCTACTGCTGCTGATCTGCTGCTGAAAAAGCTCGTAATCAGTAGCCTGAACATAAAGCAAAAGGCGGCCCGCCAAGGGTACTTCATTGAGGGAAAAGTTCCCGCGATTATCTGTTTGCGCCTCCAGGATATCCGTATTTTGGCCTTGTCCTATTTGTTGAGCGCTTACCTTTGCGGCATCAGCCATGCGAACAACGGCATTAGCTACCGGCTGGTCATTCATGGCGTCTAATACCAATCCGCTTACATTGAAGGTAGCAGGAAGCGCAGGCGTTTCAATAGAATCTTCTGGGCTTGCAATGGCATCAATACAAGCCAAACGCTGCGCCAATAAGAAGTCTACAGCAGGTACCGAATGAATCGAATCCCACAAAACCTTTCCATACTTGAAGTTGCGGCAAGCTAATGCCGGCAGACTATCCAAAGGCAGTGAATAGGCACACTCCTCCATGCTATCCAGGCTACAATTATAGGCCTTGGCGCCATAATTAAAATAACGTGCGGCCGTATTTAAATAAAAAGCACTGTCTTCCAAAACCAGTGCATCTGCTTGTAGCCGAAGGCTATCTACCCGATTATGCTTTTGCACTGATATCGCATCTTTAGCAAGGTGTTCCAGATAAAGCAAACTATCTCTGGCATCGCTCAGGCACAAACTTTCGCCCTCATATTCTACCAGCTGACCATCGCAGGGATCAAGATTGGGGCTAATAAAAAACAGGGCAGTTGCCAATACCATCCAAATGGCAATTAGCTTGGGGCCGAGCTTCCAGCCCAGTCCGGGCAGCCCCTCCCGGAAAGCAAACTTTTTCAGGCGTCTGCCCACCAGTACATCCAGCCGGTTGCCGGGGCGGTCGAGTAAGCGGAAGGCCACAAAATCAGGCTTCTTACCGGCCGCTATATAAAGCGCAAATTCCCTTTCCAGTCTTCGCCGGGTGGCCGGATCCGGTTTCAGCATCAGCTCATTGAGGATGACATTCATCCGGTAATCCTCGTAGGCAACAGAATCAGCGGGAGGTGGCTCACCCTGGCCGAGCATATCCTGTATGGCCAGCCGCATAGGCGACTCCAGCTTTTCGGCAGCCAGGAAATCCAGCAATATCTCCCGGGCCCGCTCCGGTATGCGCCCCTGGCTGAACCAGGGCAAGCGATTGAGACTGCGCATTTGATTAAACGCCACAAGCGGTACTTCAAGAAGTTCCGATAGCTTTTCGCCCAGAAAAAGGGTAAGATCCCAACTCAAGGTAGGCCAGATAGCGCAGGCAGCAATCCACTTGAGCATGGGTTCACTGTAATGCCTGCGCAGGTCTTTTAGCAAATTGCCCTCAAACGCAACAGGGCTAAGCAAAGCATCTTTCACCTGCTCAAGCATCTCGTCCTGAGTGGGTGCCTCTTCTGAAAGAAACGCTTCTATGGCCACCTGAATGCCTTGAAGTGAAGCAGGCATAACAGGCATCAAGGCAGCCAGTTCTTGTTCCTGCAAGCCCCAGGAAGTGCGCGGGCGCGGGCTAAAAAGGGTTTTGTGCTGCCGGTCGGCGATCAGCTTTGTCCAGGGTGCCAGCCGTCCTGTGGCGGGAGAAAGAAATCCCAGGCCTTCGCCGACAATAAGCAAGCGGGCACCGGTATGGCGATGCAGCAATTCTGCCAGGGTAATGCCCTCCGGGAAAGCATCATTGTAGCATATCCGGGGGTCGCCATAGTAAAAGTAGCGGCTCACGGGCACTTCTGCCTCTTCCATGACCTGATACAAGGCATCATAAAGCTTTGCCTGATGATCATTGGCCGTGTAACGATCAATGAGCAACAAATAATCGGGCGGTAAAGTGCGGCTTTTATAGACGAACTGAATGCGGCCCGCTTTTCGGCTTGTCTCCCGTATAGTGGCCTTGATATCCAGCCTTTGGCGTTCATCCACGGCCCGGCCCCGGAAACGCCTCAAAAGCGGATTGGCAACATCTTTCAGCCAATGTAATTCCTTTTGTTTTTTGGCGGGGTTCCAGATGTAAGGCGCTTTATCTGCATTGCGAATTTCAGCGATCACCTTGGCACGGCGGTATTGGTCCCAGCGCAGGATGGCCCAGGCTAAAGCGCCCAGCAGTAGCATTAGCGCTATTTTAAGGGGCCATTCATACTGCCTGAACAACTCGTATTGTTGCTGCGTCTCCGCACTAATGACCAGCCGGCCAATATCCTCCGGATAGGGCAAAGGAATCAGGCTGATGCGATTTGAATCGGGTGGCGGCGGTGGTTCAGGCGGTTTCCGAAGACTCACCAGCAGAAAAACGCTATCAATACCCTCATAATAATGCAACTGAGCCAATACAGAATCAACTACATCAAATGGAGAAGATTCCAGCGCAAAATACTGAGCCAGGCCGCTGCTATCCATGAAAAACCCATTGCCTTTGGGGGTTTCGATAAAGTCATTCGGCTCTGCCAGCAACAAGCGAGCCGTATCTTTTTTGTGAAGATTGAGCGTAAGCGTGTCGCCCTGATTCAAGACAAGCCTTTCCACCCTGGGCGCTTGCCGTTCTTTTTCAGAAACAGGCTGAGTCATCCAGATCCCCCAGGCGATCAGTCCGATCAAGAGCAAGATGGAAAAAACAATAATAAGCACCCACCAGAACTGAATGCCTTTTTCAGCCTCTTCAATGGCATCGTCTTCCTCTTCATCCAGCCCTTCCTCCGGTACCTTTTCCGCACAAATTTCCTGTGCCTGTTTCAGGGCATTTTCAAAAATAGCATAAAAACGAAGCTGCTCCTGGTCGCTTTTCACCAACAAAGCCGCCAGGAAATTCCGAAGCTGCTCCGGAGTGGCATCCGCAGGCAATTGGCGCAGCAATTCCTGAAGCTGCAGTGCCTGTCTGGTACCGAGCGAATAGCCTTCCTCCTGCCACTGCCGAAGGACGAGGGCCAAAAGGGTATATTTTAGCTTAGCTTCTTTCATTCGCAGGCCCTAAGCTTTATACAGTCGTTTTTGGACTTGCTTCAGGTCCTCCCGGGTTTTCACCAACACGGAATAAGACATTTGAAGCTGTTTTTTAGTGTTTGCATCCATTTTATGCGGTTCATCAAGCAAATTCACCTCAAAATTCATTTGTTTTAAGAGATACGCCCATTGGATCAATTCGGCGGTAGCCGGTTTCTTTTGAAGCTTTAGCATGGAATCATCCCTAAGCTCGCTGAAATGTTCTACAATAACCTTCAGTTGATCCGGATCAAAGCCCGGCACTTTTGTATTCAGGATCTTCAACAATTGAGCTTCGCCGGGGAAAGGCAAATGAAAATACACCACCCTGCGCAAAAAAGCATCCGGCAAGCTTTTCTCGCTATTAGAAGTCATTACAATCACCGGCCGGTTCTCCGATTGTGCCTTGTGAAGCTGATCAATTTCCGGCACATAAAACGTTAAGTCCTCCAAGGCGGCCAGCACATCATTGGGCAGATCGCGCGGCGCTTTATCAATTTCATCCAGCAGCACCACCCTTCTGCTTTGAGAAGTAATCGCTTCTCCCAGCGCCTGATAGCGAATAAATCGCTTTTCAATCTCCTGCTTATTCAGTAATTCCTTTTGATTTTGATTATATTGAAAATGGCCCAGCGCATCATAACGATAGAAAAGATCATTAGCCGTAGAGGTGGTTTGTACATTCAGGCGGATCAACTCCCCCAAATTGTAGCGCCAGGCCAGGTGGCGGGCCAATTCGGTTTTTCCGGTGCCCGGTTCGCCGGTAAGCAGTAAAGGCATACCAAGGGTCAGCGCAACACTCACCGCATCAGCCAGCGCAGGATCCGGCAAATACAATGCCGGATCATTGAGCCGGGTATTAGCCTGAAAAGGCGGTAATGTCTGCTCCCCCGGCCTTTCATTTTTGGAGAAAAAAGGTATCATGTTATCTTGGTTTATTATTATTTATTTTGTCCCATCCTCCCCCCTCCCTAACCGTTCACCGTTCACCCCTCCCGTTTACCGTTAACCATTCCCCGCCCTTGTTTCCCGTCCTTGTTTCCAAACCTTTTCCTGTACCTGTTCAATCCTTTCCATATCCAACAATTGATCCTCCGTTTCATAGCGAGCCAGTTCCGCCTCACTAAACCGCCTTTTCAACAACTCCATGATCTGATCAATTTGATCTTGCCGGATATACGCCACTTTTTCCAGCCATTGCTCAAAGAAATCTTGCGGCACCTCTTTAAAAGGATAGAGATAACCCGCAATGTCTTTGTATTTTTCAATAAAATCCTTCACACTATCCATCACTTCTCTTTCATAGCGAATATTATCAGGATTATGCGCATTTTTCAGTTTTATAACAAAAATAAAAATACAAGTCGGCCCATGATATTCATTTGTGGAAAAGGTTTCTATGATCCATGGGAGGTATTCCTCCATAAGCTCCGGCTCCCAATCACCGGACATGATATTGAAGGGCATGGCAATATATCGTTCTCGTCTTTTCAGAAGCGTTTTAGTCATAAATTCCTCGAAAGACTGCTTTCCGAGCTGGAAGCGTTCAGCCATGTAGCGGCAGAAATTCTCTTTACAATCTTTTAAATTAAAGCCAAGAGGTAAATCTGGAATAAATAAACGCTCTCCGTTCACATTCCGGGGGTAGCGGATACCATCTGTTTGACCCTGTAGTCTTCTTTCAATGATTTCGAAGACCATGCGCTCGGCAAAGCCTTCAGGTTTCTGGGAAGGGCATCCCAGCGCAAAATAGAATTGAAAATTCTGCTGCTCATCCCAGCTGGAAAAAGTTCTGAAAAAAGAACGAAAATTTTTCTTTCGGTCGCAATTAACTATGTATAGAGGAGATAAGGGATGCCGAATTTTAAGGGTAGCCAGCAGTTCATCCAGCGGGTCTTCGAGGGAACCACCGGAGCCCAAATCATCGGGCAATAAATTATTAAAAATATCCAGAAGGGCCTCGCGAAGTTTGTTGTAAGTCAAATCGGCCTGTTCTTTAGAGATGGTCCCTTTCATCTCCTTTTGATAATGTTGCTTATAGGTACTATAATGGAGAATTACCTCGGAAAAAGAAGGCCGCCCTTTATCGAGTTTTTGGCTAAGGTCCTCGAACAGGTCTCCCCATTCATTCCGGATCAGGAGTTTTTGCCAACGGTTGATATGTTGTTTTAAAAGCGACATGTGGTTTAGGTTTGTATGAACTTAAGATCAAAGGTAAATATAAAACTTTATTCTGAAATAGTATTAGGAGCCAAAAAGAAAGGGGTTTTGGGGTTTTGTGTTCCAAGCTACCGCTCATTGTCATCAACTTAGGCGTTTTCTTTGCCTGGCGCTTTAGCGCCAGGTGTCGTATTAAGATTTCTCGGGGCTTTAGCCCATGAATAGCTAAAGGGCTAAAGCCCATTCTCACATTTATTCCCCCCGGCACTGAAGTGCCGGGCTATAAGGAGCTTAAGTTGACGACATTGATGCTAACGCCACGCCGAATAAATGAGGTTGAATAACTTAATCTACAGGAGAACCCGGGGATAGAAGATATATGGATCAACTTCCTCATAGCGGAAGCTCTTCTTTAGTTTTTCCTCTTGTGTTCCAAGCTACCGCTCATTGTCATCAACTTAGGCGTTTTCTTTGCCTGGCGCTTTAGCGCCAGGTGTCGTATTAAGATTTCTCGGGGCTTTAGCCCATGAATAGCTAAAGGGCTAAAGCCCATTCTCACATTTATTCCCCCCGGCACTGAAGTGCCGGGCTATAAGGAGCTTAAGTTGACGACATTGATGCTAACGCCACGCCGAATAAATGAGGTTGAATAACTTAATCTACAGGAGAACCCGGGGATAGAAGATATATGGATCAACTTCCTCATAGCGGAAGCTCTTCTTTAGTTTTTCCTCTTGTGTTCCAAGCTACCGCTCATTGTCATCAACTTAGGCGTTTTCTTTGCCTGGCGCTTTAGCGCCAGGTGTCGTATTAAGATTTCTCGGGGCTTTAGCCCATGAATAGCTAAAGGGCTAAAGCCCATTCTCACATTTATTCCCCCCGGCACTGAAGTGCCGGGCTATAAGGAGCTTAAGTTGACGACATTGATGCTAACGCCACGCCGAATAAATGAGGTTGAATAACTTAATCTACAGGAGAACCCGGGGATAGAAGATATATGGATCAACTTCCTCATAGCGGAAGCTCTTCTTTAGTTTTTCCTCTTGTGTTCCAAGCTACCGCTCATTGTCATCAACTTAGGCGTTTTCTTTGCCTGGCGCTTTAGCGCCAGGTGTCGTATTAAGATTTCTCGGGGCTTTAGCCCATGAATAGCTAAAGGGCTAAAGCCCATTCTCACATTTATTCCCCCCGGCACTGAAGTGCCGGGCTATAAGGAGCTTAAGTTGACGACATTGATGCTAACGCCACGCCGAATAAATGAGGTTGAATAACTTAATCTACAGGAGAACCCGGGGATAGAAGATATATGGATCAACTTCCTCATAGCGGAAGCTCTTCTTTAGTTTTTCCTCTTGTGTTCCAAGCTACCGCTCAATGTCATCAAATTAGGCGTTTTCTTTGCCTGGCGCTTTAGCGCCAGGTAATGAACTAAAACACCAATAAAATCAAGCACTTCGCTTATATCTTTTTCTACGTT